>JAIRSS010000180.1 GCA_031255315.1 Spirochaetaceae bacterium | reverse complement strand
TAATCGTTCATTTCTTTGCCTCCAGGTTGACATTTACTTGACCTTTTTTTCGGGGTCAGCATTTGTCTTGAATATAAGTCTTTATACAGCAAAGAGATATAAACAGGGTTAATAGTTTTCGGGGGTTAGCCCGGTCTGGATTGCTTCGCCCTTCGGGCTCACAATGACGCAGGTTGCATTGAGGCATGATATAACGCTATAAGCCTGATTCTTCGCGGTCTCAAGACCGGATGACAGGCGCGCTTTCTTCCCGTCGAACTCACGTTAAACAGGACGAGCCGCCCCGCCGGTTCCCGCTCAGGGCCGCAAGGAGCCGCGCCTCAAGGCGGCTGTGGGCCGGCGACCCATAGGCCCGCTCCCCGGGGGTAAGGCTCAGGGCTTCGTCAAGTACGATTCCCCCCGGGGGCTTGCCCAGAACAATGACGCGCTTCCCCAGGTAGACCGCTTCACGGGGATCATGGGTAACGGCGATTACAAGACGGTTTTCCGTTTCAAGCAGGGTTTTGATCATGTCCATCAGTTCCAGCCTGAGGGGGATGTCCAGAGACTGAAACGGCTCGTCCATGAAAATCGCTTGGGCGGGAAAGGCGAAAGCCCGCGCTATGGAAACCCGTTGCTTCTCACCGCCGGAAAGCTCCCCAGGAAAAGAACCGGCTTTATCCCCCAGGGCCGCCAGATCCAGAAAACGCCGGGCCCGGCTTTCGGCCTCGGCCGTTCCCATCCGCCGTTTAATGGGGAGGATCACATTGTCCAGAGCCTTCATCCAGGGGAGAAGCCGGGACTCCTGAAACACGAAGGAGGCGGAAGGCGCCGCTTCTATGACGGCGGGTGGAACATGGAGGCTCTCCCCTCCCCTCCTCCGGTTCGCCTCCGGCTTTTTCCGCGCCGCCCCGGTTCCCATCGAACCGGATTCAGGCAAAAGCCCGGCCAGCACTTTGAGGAGGGTTGTCTTGCCGCATCCCGACGGCCCCAGGATAACCGCCGGGGACTCGTCCCCCAGGTCCAGAGAAAAATTTTCAAATAGGGGGGCGTCACCAAACCCGAAGGTGAGGTTTTTAATGGAAAGATTGACGGCGGGACGGTTCATACACCGCGTTCCGTGCGCCCCGGTTCAGGGGGGCCCCTGCCGCCGCGCATCCGCCCTGTACCGGTACGCAGGACCATCGTAAGCAGGACCTGGGAAAGGGCGGCGGCGATCACGGCGGCGACGGTCCAGGCGAACAGTTCCGGGGTTTCAAGCCGTGCTTTGGCGTTCTGCATACCCGTGCCCAGGGCGCTCAACGGCTGGACCAGGACCTCAGCCGCAGCCACCACTTTCCAGCACAGGGACAGGGAACTTCGGAGCCCCCCTAACACAAAGGGTACGATTGCCGGGAAGTAGAGGTTCAGCAGGGCGTCCCCCGGCGGTATACGGTACACGGCGAAAAGCTCTTTAAGACCTGAGTCCACCCCCCGCACCCCCGCAACCGTGTTAGCGGCCATTACCGGGAACACCATGAGGAAGGCGGTAAACACCGGGGTTCGCTCCTGGCCGAACCAGAGGAAGGCGATGAGGATCACCGACATGACCGGGGTGGCGGATATGACCGTGAAGAGGGGCTTTAAAAAATAATCCGCCCGCCGGTTAAGGCCGGCGGCGATTCCGGCCAGGATTCCCAGCGGCGCGGCTATGGCGACTCCCAGGATCACCCGGAGAAAACTGGAAACCAGGGCGCGCAAAAACCGTTCGGTCCTGACCAGGGCGAAAAACACGCCCGCAACCTGTACGGGGCCGGGAAGGAGGAGGGAACTGCCGAGGAACCGGGCGGCGCTTTCCCAAAGGACCAGCAGGCAGAGGACGCCCGGCAGCGTCCACAGAACCGGAAGCTCCCGCTTCATCAGTGCCAGTAAAACGAGTCCCCCGGTAGGGCGCCGCCTATGGATTCAGGGGCGTATTCCAGGAAGGTCCGGAAGAGGGCTTCAACGGCGGGGCGGGCTTCCCGGGCGGGGATGAACACATAGTTGCTCTTGGGGATGGCCGCGCTAATCACGGCGGCCCGGAGGCCCCAGTTGTGTTTTTCGACCAGCGCACCGGCTTCGGCGGGATGGGCTGTTACCCATTCGGTTGAGGACTGGTACGCGGCAAGGACGGCGCGGACCGCGTCGGGCCGCTCTCTGGCGAACCCCGCGTCCACCACCAGGGCGGTCATGGGGTAATTAGCCCCGCCCCCGGCGTGTACCCATTCGGCTTGGATGTCCCCTACAGCGCGGAGGTCCTCCCTTCCGGCCAGGGCCATTGTGGCAAAGGGCTCGGGGAGGAGGGCCGTTGTAACCCGTCCGGCTATGAGGGACTGGGCTATCTCCGGGTAAGCCAGCGTATAATTCAGACTGACGTCGACGCCGGGGTTCAATCCCTTGGACGTAAGGATGCGGCGGATCACGTAATCCGGGGTAGCCCCCTGGCCGGCTGCTTCCACCGTCTTGCCCGCAAGGTCCTCAACCCGGGTAACCGCCGGGTCCGTTGTGAGGAGGCTCAACATCCCGGTTCCCACGATAGCGGCGATCTGAATATCCCTGCCGGAGGAAGCGATCTTCGCCGCTATGTTGGGCGGCAGTATGCCGATTTTAGCCTCCCCGGCGATGAACTTCGCCGCCACCAGATCCGCCTGGGCCAGGGCTTCGGCTCTGACCTGAAGTCCCTCAATCTGAGGCGGATTCTCAAAGAGCCGGATCATGCCGACTCCAGACGGCCCCCGTATCGCGTAGATCGTTACAGACTCCACCGCGGGCTGGGAAAAAACCGTTCCGGCCGCGAACAATCCCCATACGCATAGCACTACACACACTAACTGTTTGTTTTTCATAACAGGATGATATATAAACCGGTGTTCTCCTTCTAGTGCCTTGTAACCACTACCTGTTAACAAAGTCCGCGGATTACGCAGCTTTCACAGATTACGAACAGCATTTGATACGAAAAATCCGCGTTCATCTGCGTAATCCGCGGACCGTATTCTTCCTGCCGTTCGTGTAATCAAGCGCTCGCGCCGCAGTGGGCTTTTACGGAGCCAGGGTTTTATGGACTTCCTTTAGCTGCCGCCGGATGGGCAGCTTCTGGGGGCACTTGTCCTCACAGACCCCGCATTCCACACACGCGGACGCGTCCTTGTACTGCATAAAGGGGACCTTGCCTATCATGGCGTAATTCTTCCGGGCATACCCGGTGATCTTGTACACCCGGTGGTAATTCATCATGGTGAAAACCTCAGGAATACTGATTCCCTGGGGGCAGGGCATACAATAGTTACACCCGGTACAGTAAAGCCCCGCCAGACGTTCATTCTCCTTCATCATGGCCTTAAGCCTTTCCTGTTCTTCCTCGTTCAAAGGCGCCGCGTTGTCCGTCAGGGCGGCGTTCTCCTCAAGCTGTTCCAGGGAACTCATTCCCGACAACGCGATGTGAAGGTTCGGGTTGGTGAACACAAAGCGGAGGGCCGCCTCGGCGGAACTCCGCGCCCCGCCGGGAAGCAGGTCCCGGATGACTTTAGACGGCGCCCCCAAACGACCGCCCCCCACCGGCCCCATAACCACAACCCCCAAGCCCTGTTCCGCCGCGAAAGCCATTCCCGCTTCGTTGGAACGATCCAGAATGTTGTACTGGCACAGCAGGGAATCAAAAACCCCCTCCCCCCGGCGGATGATCTCCAGCATATTCTCCGGCGCGTCATGGAACGAAAAGGAAATATGCTTCACCACTCCCTGGGCTTTCCACTTCTTTACCCGGTCCAGGGGGCCGCCGGGAGGGCAAACCTTGGTGATAAACGTATCCAGGGTAATCCCCCAAAAATGATAGAAGTCGATGAAGTCCGTATCAAGCCGCCGGAGGGATTTTTCCAGCCGCTTGTCGTAATCGTCCCCGGAAGCGTTTTCAATGGGATTCTTGGTGGAAAGATAGATGTTCTCCCGGAAGGGTTTGACGGCCTTTCCCGTGATACCCTCGCTCAACGTATCGCAGTACCCCGGAGCGGTATCGTAATAGTTGACCCCCAGTTCATACGCCCGCCGGAGCAGCGCTATGCTTGCGTCCTCATCGTAAACCGTCTTGCCGGCCTTCTCATAACTGGGGAGACGCATACAGCCGAATCCCAACCGGGATACCTGTATACCTGACCTGCCGAATTCCACATACCGCATACCATACCTCCTGCCGCTCATGTTTCATCTTTACGTCAGAATATAGCGCTTCCCCCCGCAAAATAGCAACCGGTATAGGGTGGGACGGGAAGCCCGTCATACAGGCGTACGGCACATTGCCGCCTTGTCCGCCATTCGCGAACCGCCCGGCGACCCGCCCGCTCCCGCCTGGGCGTTCTGTTTTTGGGGGTAGAAGCGCTCTGCCCCCTTACGTAATCTAACCGGAATTGGGCGACGACGGCGCGTTACTCCTCCTTGCCGGAGAGCCGGGCTGCTACCAGGTCCGGCCGGTAGCAGCGCCGGCGGTACTGGTCTATGCCGGAGACTTCGTCGAAGATACGGACGTTGAGGCGGGCGTCCCCCTTTGGGGAAGCGGCGTAGTACCCATCCGGGGTAAGACAGAGCCATTCCCTGTCGTTAAAATTGATTAGTTGGGCAATCTCTTTGCCCGTGTCCGCGTCCCACACCCGCACCGTCCCATCATCCGAAGCAGAGACGATGCGCCGCCCGTCAGGACTGTACGCCACAGAACGAACCCAATCGGTATGGCCTGTGAGGGCGCGCAGTTCCCGGCCGCTCTCCACGTCCCACACCTTCACCGTCCTATCACGTGAAGCCGAGACGATACGCCGCCCGTCAGGGCTGTACGCCACAGAACGAACCCAATCGGTATGGCCTGTGAGGGCGCGCAGTTCCCGACCGCTCTCCGCGTCCCACACCTTCACCGTCCTATCATCCGCAGCCGAGACGATACGCCGCCCGTCAGGGCTATACGCCGCTGAGAAAAACCAAATTTCGTAAGGATAATAATCCGTACTGCGGAGGGTGTGCAGTTCCCGGCCGCTCTCCGCGTCCCACACCCGCACCGTCTCATCCCGTGAAGCCGAGACGATGCGCCGCCCATCAGGGCTGTACGCCGCTAACTCAACACTACTCGTATGGCCTTGGAGGGTGCGCAGTTCCCGACCGCTCTCCACGTCCCACACCTTCACCGTCCTATCATCCGCAGCCGAGACGATACGCCGCCCGTCAGGACTGTACGCCACAGAACGAACCGAATCGGTATGGCCTGTGAGGGTGTGCAGTTCCCGACCGTTCTCCGCGTCCCACACCCGCATCGTCTCATCCCGTGAAGCCGAGACGATGCGCCGCCCGTCAGGACTGTACGCCACAGAACGAACCCAATCGGTATGGCCTGTGAGGGTGCGCAGTTCCCGGCCGCTCTCCGCATCCCACACCCGCACCGTCTTATCATCCGAAGCCGAGACGATGCGCCGCCCGTCAGGACTGTACGCCGCTGACTCAACATAATTCGTATGGCCTGTGAGGGTGCGCAGTTCCCGTCCGCTCTCCGCATCCC
>JAIRSS010000165.1 GCA_031255315.1 Spirochaetaceae bacterium | reverse complement strand
CAGGGGCCCGGCGGCGAATCGATCTCTACCTTTAAAAAAAGTATTTAAGGAGCGTATGGTGAATAAACAGCACGGTTTTTTCTTCCTTTTATGCGTCACGAATCTCATTACTGCGGTTGTCGCGTTTGTCTTTTTGTTCTTGTTCCGGAACGCTTCGGTCCCGCCCGTCGTCATGCTGTTGAGGGTTGGACTTCCGGGGCTGGGGTATGTTGTTCTTTCTACCATAATCCTGGGAACGAGCGGCCGTTTTTTTGATTCCTCCCATTTTAAGGCGGATGGGGAAGCCTACCGCTCGGCCTTGAAAAAACTCGGCGCCGTTCCGATCAGGACGATTGCCCTGTTAACGGTATTTGAAGCCGTCTTTTTGGCGGGCCTTGTTGTTCAAGGGGCTTCCATTGGGATTCCGCCGGGAATGGGGGGCTTCCTCTACCTCGCCTGTTTGTCTATTGGCCTTTTGGCGGGGACCTTTATCTATGTGTTAAGCGACCATCTGGTATCAAAGACCCTGATCGCCAACGGGCTCACCGCCTATCCCCGGGAACTTCGGGAAGGGCGGCAGAGCGCTAAAATGTTCATCATCCCCACCGTGGCGGCTTTTATTTCAGTTCTCTACACGTTTTCTGCCGTCCTGCTGATCGGTACCCGCGCGGGGGGAAACCTTTCCGGTATAACGAAAGGGGACAGGGGCGCCTTGATTGCCCTTATCGTTTTTTGGCTGTTTACCGTGGCGGCCCTGGCTTTTATCCTGCAAAGAAACACTTCCAGTTTGTTTGATTCGGTGATCGCCCAGCTCGAAAATCTGTCCTCCGCCAAAAAAGATCTGACCCGGCGGATTTCCATTTGTTCAGTTGATGAAATAGGAACCATTGCGGGAATGGTCAACAGCTTTTGTGAAACTATGGGAGCCGGGATACGGGACATCAAGGACGGCCAGGGAGACTTGTCCGCGTCGGGCGTTAAACTTGAGGCAAACGCCTCCGGCATGGCTTCGTCTCTAGCCCGGATTTCCGAAACGGTAGAAGAGGTGCGGACGCAAACCGAAGAACAACTGCGCAGCGCCTCGGAATCTTCCGCAGCGGTACGGCGGATTACCCGCGTCGTTGAATCCCTGGACAACGCCATCAGCGTTCAAGCGGCCAGCATGAGCCAGGCTTCCTCAGCGGTTGAAGAGATGGTAGGGAACATTACCTCTATCGGCGGAGTTACGGAAAAGATGGCCCGTCAGTTCAAGACCGTAGGAGAAGCGGCGGCTGAGGGGGGAGCAATCCAAAAAGAAAGCGGGGACAAGATCAACGAAATTGTGGGACAGTCCCAGGCGCTGCAAGAGGCGAACCGGATCATCGCCACCATTGCCGCCCAGACCAACCTTTTGGCCATGAACGCCGCCATTGAAGCGGCTCACGCGGGAGACGCCGGGAAGGGTTTCTCCGTAGTGGCCGATGAAATACGGAAGCTGGCGGAAACTTCCTCAAGAGAATCCCATAAGATCAGCGCCGAACTGAAACAGATTGTGGAAACTATCAACGGCATCGTGAAAAACGCCAAATTCGCGGAAGATTCCTTTGTCCAGGTTTCCGCCCGGGTAACCGAGACGGGAATGCTGGTCCAGGAGGTGAATAACGCTATCAGGGAACAAAAAGAAGGGGCTGGGCAGGTTATGACGGCGTTGAAGGAGATGAACGACGTTACCTCCAAAGTCAGAACCGGTTCCAAAGAAATGAGCGAGGGCAACGAATCCATGTTGAAAGAGATCGGTTCCCTGCAAGCCCGCGCTCAGGAAACAGCCGGCGTTGTTTCACAAATGGCGGATGGCATAAAAACGGCGAACGCCGGGGCTCAGGAGATTTCCGGGCTGGCCCTGCATAACCACGCGGTGATTTCCCGCATTTCCCAAATCATAGACAGCTTCAAGGCGTAACAAGGCATGAAGCGCCTTTTTCCTCTATAAAACGGCGCGTCCGAATGGGGAAGAAATAAGAGCCGTCTCCGGTTACAGAGGGCGGCTCTTATCGTAGACGAAGAACGTCCGCCTCCTTCGGGTTTATCTCTCTAAATGCTGGTCTTGATTCAAACATGGGAATGCGTTGGTTCCCGCTATTCTGGCGGATATTGTATCACAGTCGGACATTACGGCGGTTCAGGAAGCGCGCTCCACCGATATTGCTCCGATGGAACAGTTCATGGCCCTGCTCCACGAAAGCGACGGGGAAAGCACCGAACCGCCCCCGCCGGAGAAATACGGCTATATGCTGGGGCCGATGGAGGGGAGGTCTTCTTACAAAGAGCGGTACTGGATCATCTACGACAAGACTATATTCACCGTTCTCTCCGAAGACACCTACTTTGACCCTGAGGACAAGTTTGAAAGGAATCCCCTAGTCGCGCATTTTCAAACCGGCAACGGCTTTGACTTCATTCTTGTCAACGTTCACGTAAAACCCGGCGACGCGAAGGCGGAGATAGAAAGCCTGTCCGAAGTAGCCCTCTACTATCAGGAACTGTGGGGCGAAAGGGATGTTTTTCTGCTGGGCGACTTTAACGCCGACGGCGGCTACTACGATGAGTCGCTGCTGCTTACCATGTTTCCCGAAGACGCTTACCGGATCGTTATCACCAACGAACACGACACCACGGTTGCCGCGAATACCAACACCTACGACCGCTTCATTATCACGAGCGAGGCCGTGGAAGACTTTACCGGCAATTTCGGCGTGATACGCTTCAACGAACTCTACGACTTCGACCAACTGGGCATCGCCCCAAGCGCGGTGAGCGATCATTACCCCATCTGGGCCGAATTTTATACCGGTCGCGACACGGATTAAAGACAGGAATCTTCCACAGTTTACCACGGATGAACACGGATAAAGAAGGATGAACACGGATTTTTCATCCGCAATCCCAGACCATCCGTGAAAATCTGTGCTACCTGCTCATTGCTATTTGTTATGAACTGGGAGTATAAGCTGCGACTTTTTCGTTTACAATTTCACAGATAATTTGTGACGGAGTCTTGTGGGCGATTGTTGCCAAGCCCTGTAGATAGTCCGCCGCGAATTTGTCAACCGTTATCGTGTAAGTTTCGGTAACATTCGGGGCGGCATAGGCGACTAAAGCCGCTTTGCGCCGGGCAAAAATACCGGTCCCGTTCGGGCCGGGTTTGGGCGGATTTTTGGTATAATATTCATCCCAATAAGCCGCTTCTTTTTCTGTCATTCGTGCCATATTATTCCTCCGGTTTTACCAAATGGCAATAAATATTCCTGCAAGGCATCGCGTGGAATACGTTTACCGTATCGCCGTCAATGTCGTTGTAAAGTATCTCGATTAGA
>JAIRSS010000109.1 GCA_031255315.1 Spirochaetaceae bacterium | reverse complement strand
TCATACCGTCGGCCACCACCGCGGAAAGGAGGGACTCAATGGCCGCCAAAAGGGCAATGACCAGACTATCCGGCAAAAGTTTCCGGCACAGGGACCAGCTCAGGGCGGGAAACACGGGCCGGGGAAGGGAGCGGGGAATGCCGCCGAACCGGGTGCCGATGGTTTCCGTGTCCAGGGATAAAAAGTGGCAGACCAGGGTGGCGGCGATCACCCCCGCCACCGCCCCGGGAATCCGGGGGGCGAATTTGCGGAGCAGGACAATCACCGCC
Organism: Spirochaetaceae bacterium; assembly: GCA_031255315.1. Next base: position 8,251 of record JAIRSS010000109.1, on the reverse strand, counting down.
ACGGCGCCCAAACCCAAGCCCAGGGTCAGGGGCTTGAAGCGCCCGAAGGCCCGGATGTAAGCGGCCCACATGTCAAGAAATTCCGGCGAAGCGCCGGAAACGGTGAGGCCGAAAAAATCCTTTACCTGCTGGGAAAAAATAAGCACCCCGATGCCGGTAGTAAAACCGGTAGTCACCGGATAGGGGATGAATTTGATAAACCGCCCCAGGCCCGTAAGGCCCATGATGATAAGCCACAGCCCCGCCATCAGGCTGGCCAGAGTCAGCCCCGTGATCCCGTACCGGGCTATGACCCCGAAAATGATCACCACAAAAGCGCCGGTGGGTCCGCCGATCTGGTACCGGCTGCCCCCCAGCAGGCTGATAAAAAAACCTGCCACAATGGCGGTATAAAGCCCTTGGGCGGGGCTGCATCCGGCGGCGATACTGAAGGCCATGGCCAGGGGCATGGCTATCACCCCCACCGTAAGCCCCGCGATACAGTCCTTTCCCAAAGAGGCCCAGCTGTACCCTTTATGATCCTTTGAAAAAAGTTCAAAGGTCCGGGGAATAAAGTCCCGGGGAGACGCCAAATTGAGCGATGCCATAAAGGAGAGTATACAAACCTAGAGGCCAACATTCAACCTGGGCGCAAAGGTGTCAGTCACCAAATTTGGAACCATATTTGGAAAACTTTGCGGCCTTTGCGTTCTTTTCTTTGCGAACTTTGCGGTAGATTCTTCTAAACCCTCGAATCGCCGGGGATTCTTGCCGCTCCCTTCACAGGCCCGGCCTCTCATCTTATAATAGATAAGATATGGCTATAAATTCGGCAAACCCCCTGATCGTCCAGAGCGATCGCACACTCCTGCTTGATATACACGCCCGGCGGGCGGAGGAGGCCCGGGCCGCGATTATGCCCTTCGCGGAGCTGGAAAAATCGCCGGAACACATCCATACCTACCGGATTACCCCCCTTTCCCTGTGGAACGCCGCCAGCGCCGGGTTCAGCCCCGCGGATATTGCCGGGGCCCTGGACGCATTTACCCGGTATCCGGTTCCCGGCGGCATTGTGGAGGGTTTTTCCGATACCATGGCCCGGTACGGAAAAATACGGCTGGTCTCCGGGGAGGCCGCCGGGGAAGGGGAGATGGAAAAGCTTTTGTTGACCGCTGCCGAGGATGCCATTCTGGAGGAAATCGGCGCCGCCAAGGCCCTGGAAAAGTACCTTACCCGGACCGACCGCGGTTTTGCCCTCCGGATGGTGGACCGGGGGAGCGTTAAACGGGAACTCATCCGGCTGGGCTGGCCGGTACAGGACGAGGCGCCTCTGGTGAAGGGGGAGGAACTGGACATCCGGCTCCGGACCGTCAGCGCCGGGGGACGGCCCTTTGTCCTCCGGGATTATCAGGTCGAGGCCGCCCGGTCGGTCTTGGGCAGCGGGGGGCCCGGCACAGGCTACGGGGTGGTGGTCCTCCCCTGCGGCTCGGGAAAAACCATAGTGGGGATGCTCCTCATGTCCCTGATGAAAACCAACACCCTGGTGCTGACCACCAATGTGGCGGCGGTTCATCAGTGGATAGACGAGTTACTGGACAAGACCGATTTAACGCCGGACCAGATCGCCGAGTACACCGGGGATTCAAAGGCCGTTGCGCCGGTTACCGTCGCCACCTACCAGATTCTCACATGGCGTCCGGTAAAGGACGGGGATTTCCCCCACTTCAGGATATTCAGGGAGCGGGCTTGGGGGCTCATCATCTACGATGAGGTTCACCTGCTTCCGGCGCCGGTATTCCGGGTAACTGCGGAATTGCAGGCGGTCAAACGGCTGGGCCTTACCGCCACCTTGGTCAGGGAAGACGGCGCAGAGGACGCAGTATTCAGCCTGGTAGGACCTAAGCGCTATGACGTACCGTGGAAGGTTCTGGAAGGAAAAGGATGGATCGCCAGCGCCGTCTGCACGGAGATACGCCTGGACATGCCGGCAAAGCTGAAGATACCCTACGCGGCGGCCGCGCCGAGGGAGAAGTACCGTATAGCCAGTGAAAACCCCTTTAAGGAGGCCGCCGTCAGGCAGCTCGTGGAAAACCACCCGGAAGACTACATCCTGGTGATAGGCCAGTATGTCGGCCAGCTCGAATCCCTCGCGAAGGCGCTCAAGGCCCCCATCATTACCGGTAAGACGCCCAACGCGCAGCGGGAACGGATATACGGCGCCTTCAAACGGGGAGAGATACGGGTCATCGTGGTATCCAAAGTGGCGAACTTTGCCATCGATCTGCCGGACGCTTCCATGGCCGTCCAGGTATCCGGGTCTTTCGGGTCCCGCCAGGAGGAAGCCCAACGGCTTGGCCGCATCCTGCGGCCTAACGGCCGGCCTGGGGAAGCGGGGCGGAATTCATCGTTTTACACCATTGTTTCCCGGTATACCGTGGAAGAAGATTTCGCGGCGAACCGCCAGAAGTTTCTGGTCGAACAGGGGTACAAGTATTCCATTCAGCAGTGGACCCTGAACGAACCGGAAACGCCGGCGGCGGCCAAACCCGGCGATTCCGCATGAGACAAATACCCTTTAGGACGGAAGATGAATGGAAAGCCGCCCTCCTCACCTTGCCGGATAACGCCTATTTAAACCTGATGCGGAGCGTGCTCGGCAACATCAAGACTCCGTTCACCAAGCACCGTTTAATGGAAGACCTGGTTTCCTTCCTGTCCCGCCGGGAAATCCTGGAGATCATCGCCGCGTATATTGATGAGGCGGACCGCCGCGTCATCGCCGCCATTACCCTTCTGGAAGAACCCGCTCCGGGGGAACTGGAAAGTTTTTTCTCCGGGGAATATTCCTATCTGGACATACACCGGATGCTCCTTAACCTGGAAGAGCGGCTCATCGTGTACCGCTTCCGGGAAGACGGGGCGTACCGCCTGTCCCTGAATCCCGTCCTGGCGCCGGTACTCTCCCCCTTCGTAACGGATGTGAGCGGCCTTCTGCCGGCGTTTCCGGTTCAGCCCGGAACTGAAGAGATCCCCGCCCCGGATGACCGTATTCTTGCCGGGCTCTTCGCTTTTTTGTTTGCTCAGGGCGAATTCTTCCGGACCGACGGGAGGGTGCGGAAAAAAGCTGCGGACGAGGGGAAGCGGATGTTCCCATCGATGGATATTGAGCGTCTTATCGGCGGACTGTACAACATCAGCCTTTTTTCATCCGAAGGAGGCCGGCTGAACATAAACACGCGGCGGCTCACCCTTTTCCGGGACCTGTCTCCCCTGGAGAGGCGGGAATACTGGGCCGGGGGCATCTACAGCTATTGCCGCGATCCCGATCCCATAATTCGCTACCCTCATTGGGGCAGGACCCAGAAGCTGGCCCAGTTGGTTCACCGCTTTATCGGCTCGCTAAAGGAAGGACATGTCTACCCTCTGTCCACCCTTAAACGCCTGGTGGAGCTCCTTGAACGGAGCGAAGCCGGGAATCCCCGGTGGGGCGAAGTAGGCATGATCCCCCTGAGCATAGGGACGGAAGGGGCGGACGCTTTCCTGAAAGCCCTGGAGACCGTCGGCCTTATCGCGCCGGTATGCGGAAGCGGCGTTCCCTCCGCTGGTACGGCCTTCCTACAGCGGGTTCCGGTCCCGGCCTCCGAGCCCGGTGAAGCCGCCGGGCCGGTAATCGCTATGGACGCTCCTTTTTCTTGCATCCTCTACCCGGAGGTCCCCTTTGCCGACGCCCTGAGCTTGACCGCCTTCTGTTCGATACAGGAGGCCGGGACGGCGGTCCGGTTTGAACTGACCAAGGAATCGGTGATCCGGGGATTCGACTTTGGGCTTGACGCCGGGGCCATGATAGAACGCCTGGAGCGGCTTTCCAGGAAACCTGCGGACCAGAGCCTTGTCTGGAAGCTGCGTGACTGGGAAACCCGGTATGCGGATGTCGCGGTGCATCAGGGAACGGTGCTGGTCCTTTCAGAAAGCCGGCGCTATCTGGTTACGGTCGAACCCATCGCGTCCCTGATTGCCCGCGAGCTTGGGCCGGGGGTATACCTTCTGTCTTGTCCGGGACATTCCCCTGTGGAGATGCATGAAGCTGTTCAGAGTCTGCGGAAGGCGGGGGTGGACATCATAGCCACGCCGCCGTTTCCGGCGGAGAGCGCTCCCGCCGGGACCTGGATATACCCCCCCGGGGAGGACGGAACCGATCCCGTCCCGCAGACCGCGCCGGCGCGGACGTCATCGCCCTATCCCCCCCTCAAAAACCCGCCGCTGGTTCCGGTGCGGGAAGGGGCTGCGGAGCGTTCCCGGCCAGGCCCCCAGGAGTGGGTATACGCCCAGGCGCCCGCCCAGACCTATCAAGAACGCTTCCGCCAGGCCCTGCGGAAGCTGACCCTTCCTAAACCTGAGATGGACGAACTTTCCGCCCGTATAAACCGGCGGCTCATCGTGAGCGAGTCGCAGTTGGTAAGCGGCGCGGTGCGTAATGAAAAGACGGAGGCCCACACCCTTGATTATGTGGGAAAATACCTGTTGGCAAAACAGGCTGTCGCCCGTAAATCCCTGGTGGAGATCCACTGGATAACTCCGGAAAGCGAATCAAGCCGCTGTATGGGGGTCCCGCCGGCGCTGGAAAAGCGGGGCGGCGAAACCATCCTGACGCTCACGACTCTGCCTGAGGGGACGGAAATACGTCTGCCTCTGGGAAAAATCAGCCTTTTGCGGCTGATTAAACCATCAATTTTTGGAGAATAATATGCCATTATTTCCCCTTTCAAACCAGTTTTCCGATCAATTTTCCAATCCGGTTCCGGAGATGAGCCAGGCCAAACTCGCGGTCCTCATCGATGCGGACAATACTCAGCCGGCCATAATCGAAGGGCTTCTGGGAGAAGTAGCCAAATACGGGGTCGCCAGCGTTAAACGCATCTTCGGCGACTGGACCAGCACCAACCTCCGGTCCTGGAAAGACCGGCTCCTGGAATACGCCATTCAACCCATTCAGCAATTTTCGTATACGTCCGGCAAAAACGCCACCGACTCAGCCATGATCATCGACGCGATGGACCTGCTCTACAGCGGAAAGCTCGACGGCTTCTGTATTGTTTCAAGCGATTCCGATTTTACCCGTTTGGCGGCGCGGCTGCGGGAAAGCGGCCTTACGGTCTACGGTTTTGGAGAGAAGAAGACCCCCCGCGCCTTTGTTTCGGCCTGCGACAAATTCATCTATACCGAGATACTCCTGGCCGTCCAGGAAGAAGCCGATGAAGACGAATCCCGGCCCGCCTCCAAGACGCGCAAGGAATTCAAGGTGGATCGCAAACTCCTCAAATTGCTCAGCGACGCGGTTGACGACCTTGCCGATGAATCCGGCTGGGCGTATCTGGGCGCGGTTGGGCAGAAAATCAACAACCAGTCCAGCGAGTTTGACCCCCGGAATTACGGTTTCCGCAAACTGGGCGATCTTTTCCGGGCAATTCCTCAATTTGAGGCGGAAGAACGCACCAACGCCGCCGGTTCGGGCCGTCAGGTTTACATACGCCGGAAAAAGCGGAAGGTGAATCCCTAGGAGAGAGTCACGATTCAAACCATGGTAAAGCCGTTTGAGTTTAATGCGGACGTCGGCGGTGGAAAATTGCCGGTTGATCTTACAGGCTTCCTGGTTCCGATTCGGGTCCCATGCCGCCGCTTCCTTCCGCATCCGGTCTATCTGGGTATCCGTCGCGACAGCCCCTGTCTGTTCAGCACACTCGTCTCCATCTCCACCAGGTTCAGTCGGCTTCCGTGCTGCGGCGCGTACTGAAACTCCAGTTTGTCCTTTATCCCTTTCGCTTCTTCCGGCGGAAACCCTTCATACAAAGAGGCCGCGGTAGGGTGTTCAGATTGTCCATCACCAGTACGATCTTTTCAGCTTGCGGAAAATCCCCGTCCGCCAGGCGCCGTATTTGTTCCGCCCAGTCCGCCCGGGTCCGCCGTTCCGGGATCTCAGCCCTCCTCCAGCCTTCAAGCGGGGCGGCAAAAATGAAGACATCGCAGGTCCCGCTCCGCATATACTCCGTATCAAAACGCGCCGGTTTCCCCGGCTCCACCGGTGGGGGAAGCCGGATTTCCCCTATCAACTGCTTCGGACTCTCATCCACGCACACCAACGGGCGCTTTCGTCCCGTTCCCAGCTATACCCATCCAGCACATCCTCCATTCGGGATGCACCATTCCTGGTTCTGCCAGGGTTTAAGTTCGGTTTTTTTAATGTCCGCTGGATAGTCTCCCGGGATACCGTCTTTGTGTCGGTGTGCTCAAAAGCCACCCAGACATCCGCCCATAACCGCACGGTCCAACAGGCTCCGCCCTCCGGATCCGGTCCGCAGACCAGGGCGGTAAGCCGCGCCTCGTCTTCCCCCGCAAGGGCCCGGAGCCGACGCCTCCGGGGCTTCCCCTCCAGCGTGGTCTCAAACCCTTCCTCCACAAACCGCTGCCGCAGGGCTCCCACCGACCGGCGCTGCATGCCGGTCCGCTCCGCTGTCATTATATCGGTACAGCCTTCATGGGCGCACAGTAACGCCTGCGCCCATCTGTGTTTCCAGCGCCGTGCTTTCCCCGGTTCATGATGTCACGAAGCTGTTTTTCCTCTTCCGTTGTCAGTGTTGCCAGATACCGTTTTTCTGACATAGACCTCTCCCCTTTCGTTGCTCTGTCTGGGAGCATACACCATTTTATCCTGTCTTACAATCGTGTCTGACTACTTGGACTGCTGAAAACAGAAAGTATATAGGTAAATGGATTCACGGTGATGGTGAATTCAGAGGTTTTTGCCTGATAAGCAATAGAGGCTGTTCCAAACCTAATTGACGGTGCGCTAATGCGCACTGTTTTGGAACAGCCTCCATGGTTATAGTTTTTTCTCCAGTCTCGATGGTGATTGACGAATTGCCCTCTACTAAACCTGAACCCTGCCATGCCAGTGTATAATCGGTAACCTGTGCGGTACTTCAGTCTGAATAACCAGCGCGTACCGCTAACCCCCGCGTTGCTAAAGCCTTCCCCTGCCATCTAAACCGTCTTATTAGGCGGTGAGGCAACCGTGATTGATTCCACAGTTTTAACAGAGTTGGTGTTTGGTCCTGTTTTATTGTTCGGATCCGGCGCCTCGCCAGAACCAGAACGGACATCAGCAACACCGCCAATGCCCCCGCAATACCGAAAAGTTTTCTTTTCATCGTACAACTCCTTGAGGCGAGGCCTATCCATGCCTCTTTTGGGGTTTTCCGCCTACAAGATGGGTATCAAAAGCCGGACACTCAATCCTCTAGCAGCCTGTTGCGCTTGGGGATTTTAAGCGCGAAGCACACCAAACTCCTTGGGATTGCGGCGCCTCCCTAAACAAATATCAAATTATTATATCATTGATAATAGAATACTATACATTGGATAGTAAGTCAAGTAGAGAAAAATCTTTAGTATTACTTTATAGGTAGTAAATGGAGCGGCTCGGAGAAATTTTTGCCAAAAATATGAAGGAATACCGACGGAAAAGCGGCTTAACGCAGGAGAAACTGGCTGAAAAGGTTGATGTGTCAACGCACCATATTGGGATGATAGAAATTGCCCGGAGTTTCCCAACCCTTGACCTCGTACAACGCATCGCCGGTGCGCTGAACATCGAATCTTATCGGCTGTTCATGGAATCCTATTCCACGGATGAAAAACTTGAACGGCTCCGGCAGGAGATCAAGGGAGACATGAAGCAGTTACTTGATGAATATTTCGAAAAAAACCTGGTTGATCCCCGCAAGTAATGTCCCCTATTCGCAGCCGGTATATACTGAACAGGCGTTTTTGAGACCGCCAAAGGCGGCTGGAAAGGTTTTATACCCGCGTTCGGGACGGTTGGGGGTGTGTCTGGGACAAGGAGGATTGCCATGAAAGGGCAGGGATACCCAAATGAGAGCAGGATTTAATCGGTTTATGCGAAAAATGGATAGCGGTGTTCTCGGATTCCGCCAAAGCAGCCGCTTTTATCCGGGTTCAGACCGAAGGTACAGTGGTTGGAGGCAAAATCAACGCCTTTTCGGCCGCCCGCTCCGTTTAGCAGCCTCCGCCGCGCTTCCGTGCGAATTCCGAAAGCAGCCCGCAAATTGTACATTTTATTTATGTAACGTTTCTTATGGGGAATTCCCCTCATGCGATCTTAGATTTTTTGTTTTTTACCCGATAATTATTAGGAAGAAAATGAAATGAAGGAAAAAATCGTTACGTTGTTTCTGATTTTTTGTCTCTCCCCGTC
>JAIRSS010000087.1 GCA_031255315.1 Spirochaetaceae bacterium | reverse complement strand
CTTTTTTTTCTTTTCAGCGGATTTACCGCGGCGCTTTCCGCGTTTTACGCCGCCGCCGGAGGGTTCGGCATTTTTCTGTTCGTCCTGTTGCGAAATGAAAAAAATCCAAAAGCCGGCCTTGCCGCCGCATTGAAACAGTTTAACAGTATTGCAATATCAGGGGCGAAGAATATTGTTAACGTCGCGTCCATGCTGGCCGGTTCGCAGATAATCATAACGCTTATTTCTTTAACCGGCTTCGGCGCAAAGATTTCTGATGTAATTATCGGCGCGGGACAGATTCCGATAGTGTTTTGCCCGTTTATCGCCATGCTGATTTGCATTGTTTTCGGCATGGCGCTGCCGGCCGCGGCTTCCTATGTGCTGGCCGCCGCTATTTTTGTTCCGACCCTTACGAAACTGGGAATCGAACCGCTCACGGCCCATTTATTCATTTTTTATTTTGCCGGATTTTCAACGATCACGCCGCCGGTATGCTCCGCCGTTTCTTTATCGGCGAAGCTGGCCCAGGCGGATTGGCTTAAAACAGGATTACTGTCATGTTTAATCGCCCTGCCCGCATTTATCATCCCCTACACGTTTATATACGATAAAGCCCTCTTGTTCGGCGGGCCGCTTTCCCGCGTCGGCGCAGCGGCGGTAATCAATTTCGCTGGGGTGTACGCCATCGGGATTGGAGTGGCGGGCTGCTTTGCTAAACCCCTGTCCATGCCGTTCAGGTGCGTCTTGATTCTGACCGGAATATTACTTGTTATTCCCAACCCGCTGCTCAGGTTTATGGGGTTTGTCATTTTGGTTATTTGCTGCGTGAACAACATTACCTCTATCCGGGAGTTGGCCGCCTTAAAGGACGACTGACACTGGAGGGCTGCCCGTCATTACGGGCGGGCGGCAAATTTCCGGGCGAAGCAATCCTTCGGTTATTGTATGACCTGTTTTTGTACACCCTGTAAAACAGCCCGTTCCGTTGAGCCGGGCTTGGGGGTTTCTTTGTCCATTTTTCGTCCAGCGGCCTGGTTTGAAACCGGCGCCGCCTGTTTACGAGTAACCGCGACCCGCTGTTTGCGGTATACTTGAGCGGTTTTGAGACGAATCTTTAAACCAAGGAATACCAATGAAACGGATTATACTCAAACCCGGAGAGGAAAACCGCATACAAGGCGGGCATCCCTGGGTATACGAGAATGAGGCGGCGCGGATACTCACCGGCGCGGGCGTTCCGGCGGAACTTGAGCCGGGCGAAACAGTGGACGTGGAAAGCAGCCGGAAGCGGTATCTGGGCCGCGCTTTGGCGAACCCCCATTCGCGGATAATCGCCCGCATCTACAGCCCCTCTAAAACAGGGATCGATAAAGGTTTCTTTAAGCGCCGGTTCCGGGAGGCCTTCGCCCGCCGGACCTGCCGGGACCTTTCCCTGGACCCGGCGCGGCTGGTGTTTGCCGAAGCGGATTTTCTGCCGGGGCTTATCGTTGACCGTTTCCCCGGCTGGCCCCTGGAGGAAGCCGAATCCCGCATACCCGGACGGCCCCTTACGGTTGAAGCTGTCCGCGCCGCCCTGGGTCCTCCCGCCTCCTGGCTTTCGGTCCAGTTCCTCACCTTCGGCATGGACCTGCGCCGCGCTGAAATACTCGCCGCCCTGGACGAGGTTCTCGACAGGGGCCTGGGGCTTCCCGCCGGCGTTATCGAGAAGTCCGCGGTCCAGGTCCGGCAGCGCGAGGGCCTTCCCCTGAGAGAAGGGATACTCCGGGGCGGCTTCCCCGCCGGAGGCGTCCTGATATTCGAAAAGGGCCTTCCGTTTGCGGCGCGCCTGGAAGAGGGGCAGAAGACGGGATACTTCCTGGACCAGCGGGAGAACCGTCTGGCGGCGGCGGGTTATGCGGGCGCCGCCGGCCCGGAGGCGCGTTCCGGGGAGCGCCGGGTCCTGGACGTATGCGCCTATACCGGAGGCTTCGGCATTCATGCGGCCAGGGCCGCCCTGGACCGGGGGCTCGCCGTCCAGGTAACGGCGGTCGATGTTTCCGCCGCTGCCCTGAAAACAGCGGAGAAGAACGCCGCGCTCAACGGCGTAACCGGCAAGATAACCACGGTTGAAGCGGATTGCTTTGAGTTCCTCCGTTCCGCTGAACGGGCCGCGGAAACCTACGATCTTATCATCCTGGACCCGCCGGCCTTTGCCAAAACCCGGCCTATTCAGGAAACGGCGGTCCGAGGCTACAAGGAGATCAACCTTCGGGCCATGAAACTCCTCGCTCCGGGGGGCGTCCTGGTAAGCTGCTCGTGCAGCCAGGCTCTGGACGAAGGACGCTTCAAGCGTATGATAGCGGAGGCCGCCGTGGACGCGGGGCGCAGGCTCGTTCAACTGGACTTCCGGTTTCAGGCGCCGGATCATCCCATACTCCTGGGGTACGGCGAGTCCTGCTATCTTAAATGCGGGATTTATCGGGCTGTCTGAGAGCGCTTGCGAAATTTTCAAGTATATGTTATTATTTTCAATGAAATTCATAATTTTTCGTTGCATTTCTTATATTTGGAGAGAATCGCTATGAATATTGCTGAAGTCATGTCGGAACTGGTTGTTCAACTGGGCGTTATCGTCTTTGCGGTCCGCCTGGGCGGACGGCTGGTTAAACGGATAGGCATTCCCCCGGTATTGGGGGAACTCCTGGCGGGGGTTGCCATCGGTCCCTACGCGCTGGGGGGAATCCCCCTGCCCGGTTTTCCCCACGGGGTTTTCCCCCTGGCCGGATCGGGGGGCATCGCGGTAAGCCCGGAACTCTACGCCTTCGCCGCGGTGGCTTCGATAATCCTGCTCTTTGCCTCCGGGCTTGAAACAGACCTGAGCCTCTTCCTCCGGTATTCCCTGGCCGGCGGGGTCATCGGTATAGGCGGGGTTGTCTGCTCGTTTGCCCTGGGCGCGCTGACCGGCCATATCTTCCTCCGCGTCCCCTTCCTGGACCCCGTGTGCCTGTACCTGGGCATCCTGTCCTCAGCCACCTCTGTGGGCATCACCGCCCGCATCCTGTCGGATCAAAAGAAGATGGACTCTCCTGAAGGGGTTACTATCCTGGCGGCGGCGGTCTTTGACGACGTGCTGGGCATCATCGCCCTGGCGGTGGTGCTGGGAATCGTGGCCGTTATGCGGGGCGGGCAGGGTTCTCTGTCCGCCGCGGGCGTTCTGGGTATTGCCGGAAAAGCCTTCGGCGTCTGGCTTGGCTTCACCGCCCTGGGCCTGGCCCTGTCCAAACGGATCGCCGCGTTCCTCAAGCTCTTCCGGCATTCCTTTGATTTTTCCGTTCTGGCCCTGGGCCTGGCGCTTATTCTGGCGGGCTTTTTCGAGAAACAGGGCCTGGCCATGATCATCGGCGCGTATATCGCCGGTCTTTCCCTTTCCAAGACGGACATTGCGGCGGTTGTCCAGGAGCGTATTCACGGCTTGTACGAATTCTTCGTCCCTGTGTTTTTCGCGGTTATGGGGATGATGGTGAACGTCCGGGAGATATGCTCTCCCCAGGCGCTGATGTTCGGTCTTGTCTATACGCTGACGGCTGTCGCCGCCAAATTCATAGGCTGCGGCGGCCCGGCTCTGCTCATGGGGTTTACCGGCGCGGGGGCGGCGCGTATCGGCGCGGGTATGGTTCCCCGGGGCGAGGTGGCTCTGATCATCGCCGGCATCGGCGTTACGTCGGGTATTCTGGACAACCAGCTCTTCGGCGTCATCATCCTGATGACCCTAATAACCACCCTGGCCGCGCCGCCGCTCCTCAACGTTCTTTTGCGGATACCCAGCGCGGGAACCCGGAAGCCCGTGAAAGGCGGCGCCGCCGCCGCTGTTTGGGAGTTTAACTCCAGTGAAATCGCGGATTTGGTGGTGGATACCCTGCTTAAAGACCTCAAGGCGGAAGGTTTTTACGTCCAGATGATGAACATAGACGAGGGGCTTTCTCAGGCGCGGAAGGGCGATACGGCCCTCTCGATTACGGAGGAAGAGCGCAGGGTAACGATTGTTACCGCCCAGGACGACATGCCCTTGGTCAAAACCGCGGTGTACGAGGTTATTCTTGCCTTGAGCGAATCTATTCAGAAGCTGAAAGACTCCGCCGACCCGGCGGCCATGAAGAAGGAGATTGCCGGTATCGGGGGCCGCCGGGACGGGGGCGCCCTTTCCCTGATTAAGCCGGACTGCATCTGTCTGGACCTGAAGGGCGAAACAAAGGAGGAGATTATCAGGGAGATGGTGGACCTTCTAGACCGGCAGGGAAAACTGGAAGACCGGGACCTGGCGCTGGCGGATGTGCTTCAGCGGGAAGCCGCCATGAGCACTGGTATGCAGCACGGTATTGCCCTGCCCCACGCCAAGACCAACGGAGTCCTGAACATTGCGGCGGCGGTGGGTATAAAGAAAGGCGGGGTTGATTTTGAATCCCTGGACGGCGAAAAGTCCCGGCTTTTTATCATGGTCGTCTCTCCCCGGAAAACCTCCGGCCCCCACATTCAGTTCCTTGCCGCCATAAGCGGGCTCCTCCAGGACGAGATGGTCCGGGAGGAGATTATTGCCGCGGACAGCCGGGAACTGGCCGCGACGCTGATGCAGGGCGGGCGGAAGGAGTAGCGGCCGCTCTGCGGCGGCCCCTCATCCCCTGCCGATTCCCAGGATTAGCAGTTCCGGGTGGTATTCGAAGTGCATGGTGTCATACCGGGACCACCTGCCGCCCCAGATAAAGCCCTCTTCTTCAAAGGCCCTTATCACGCTGGCCGGCGGCTTTTGCCGCCTTTCGTTGGGAACAGTACGCCAGTCAATCCCTTTGGCGACAGTCCACTGCCAGTAGGTTTCCATGCCAGCCTCGGCCTTCATCAGCAGGTCCACCGCCGCACCGTACGCATGGAAGCTGCGATTTTGGCTACCCGCAATATTACGCCAGTTCCAGCCAGTAATGCTGGCCAATTTACCAAGCCATCGCGGTATTTCGGTGTCGGTTTTCGCCTCCGCCAGAATGCGCGTTCCCACCCGATTCATGGGCTCGACGATAGCCTTGTGTACCCGCACCGAATGTCCAAGAAACTTTATCAGTCTTTGGCATGAATAAGACTCCTCACGTGTGCGGGACTGCCAGATGGTGTCATAAAACGGAGAGCGGGCCGTGCCGGAGGCCGATGTCATGCGGTACGCTCCGTATGAAGCTGACGGCTGCCTGCGGGAAAGGACTTGGTTAGCCATCACGCGCCACTGAGCCATCCAATCCGCATTTGCGGAAGGCTCCGGGGAGTAGCGGTACAGGAACTGCGGACGAAAATTTTCATAACGTCCGGCATCCTTTCGAGGCAGGAACCGGCCGTGGGCATAACACCAGATGACACCATCCATTTCCAGCGTCCAGTCCCCTTGCTGAAAGGCCACCTGTCCAAAACGCCAGTTGTAGGCCGCCGCGAACAGCTTTACCATATCCTCCGCTAGGTCACCTCCGGCGGCATGATGCGAACTAAGCCCGGAAAGCGCGGTCTCCGCCCAGACCTCCGCCGCCTCCCCGACATTCCTCGCCTTAATCTTTCCAGTGAACAGTAAACCCCCACCCGCGAGGAAACGCGCCCCCCGCGTGATACGCTCAAACTCCATGCTGACATTATCCGACGAACCCACGTCAGCCTCCTCGAAGATAGTCCAGAACGGGATGACCCTGCCGTCCATGAAGTCGGTTCTGGCAAGGAAGTTCGCAAGCGGCGCGGCGATATGCCCGTTCGCGACTGACGACCCCACAAAGAAGACATCGTAGTCGGACAGGTCGGGCAACGGCTTCTTGCCGCTTATATCGAACAGCTCGCCGCCGGTCTTTTTAGCAATAGTCCGCGCCGTCCGTCGTGTGTTGTCGTCCACCGCGAAATATATGACCAGATTCGGCCCCGCCCGTTCGTCAGGCACCGCCGTAACACCCTTCCACACCAACGCGCACCCTGACATAACGAAGGTCAGGGCCAACCATAAAGCCAGTGTTTTTAACGTACTTTTTTCTATCATCACACTGTCGCATCAATAATAGCACCAATCAAAGATAATAGATAAGAGATGAGGCTGGCGAATCGCCCTTGCGAGCAGACTGGCGAGTCGTCCGGAGAGTCGTCATTGCGAGGCGCGGAAGCGCCGAAGCAATCCAGCGCCGAGTGGGCTTTGCGAGCGGGCTGGCGAGTCGTCCGTGATATAGTGCTTTCGCTGGATGCCACACCTTTTTGTTTTCTGGGCGCATCCCGCCTTCGGCGGGTCGGGCTTTGCGGGGCTCCGCTATCGCTCCGGCCGTCGCTACGCGCCGTCTGCTTCGCACCCCTCCAATCCCTTGCGCGACTTCCTCGTGAGACTATCGCCCATGCCTTATCGAAGGCAAGGTGTGAAAGCCGCTGGCGGCCTTGCGCGGCTAACTGCGGCCTAGTCCTGCCAAACTGCGGCCATATCGGCTGGCGAGGGGTTTTACGCGGGTTTGCCTTTACGATGACACTTTTTAGAAGTATACTAATCCAGTTAATATGCAAGTTCACTCAGAGGCCCCGCGTCGCGGTTATTGGCGCTGGATGAACGCTCATTGTTTTAATTTGGAGGATATTTATTGGGAAAAAGTTCGGGTAAGAAGTGGTACAGTTGGTATTTTGAGTTCAATTTGCTGTACAGGATTTTGAT
>JAIRSS010000224.1 GCA_031255315.1 Spirochaetaceae bacterium | reverse complement strand
TGAGTTCCATGCAGCATCATACGCCATTGGGCTCTGGCTCGCAGTTCTTCATACCGCTTGACCAGATTTGGAAATCCTCCGGCTTCCAGATATATGCGGGGATCAAACGCCTGATAACCAGGCAACCGGGGAAATCGTCCCGGAAAAAAATCCCTGACATACTCGTATGAGGATTTTACGTGGACCTACCCGCGGATATTCCGAAAAGACAACCAGCCGCGTATTCGCTGCCGGTGAAGCGCGAACGGTCGCTGTTACTCATCCGTTGCGCTTTTACCGCCACGTGGAACGGAGGTCCGCCGGGGGTAAAAAAGCGCCCCCTCGCCCCCGCCGCATCTGTTATAAACCGTCCGTAACCGGATATACTGCAAACTGGTAGTATTATGCGTATTCGTATCACCCCCCGCCGGTTTTTCGGGACCGTACGGGTTCCGGCTTCAAAATCCCATACTATCAGGCGGCTGCTCATTGCGGCCCTGGGTGAGGGAGTTTCAGAAATCATGTATCCCCTGGATTCCCTGGACGCCCGTTCCTGCACGTCTGTGTGCCGGAGCCTGGGAGCGGACATAACCGGACGCTATGCGGACGATCCCTCCTGCCCGAACCCGCCGGATGAAACGGGAAAACGGCTGGTCCGGTGGACCGTGCGGGGCGCAGGACGGGCGGGCTTGCGGGCCCCCGCAGCCCCCCTGGATGTGGGGAACTCCGGGACCACCTTGTTTCTGGCTATGGCCGCCGCCGCCCTGGGAACGGGGCGGACGGTTTTTACCGGGGACGAACAGATTGCCCGCCGGGGGGCGGGGCCCTTACTGGAGGCGCTCCGGGGGCTGGGGATAACCGTCCATTCCGCTTTCGGCGGCTGCGTTCCCATCACCGTTCAGGGGCCCTGGAAGGGGGGCCGGGTGAGCCTTTCCTGCCCAACCAGCCAATACCTTTCGGCCCTGCTTTTGGCCGCCCCGTTAGCCCCGGCGGGAACGGTAACTGAAATTGAGGTTCCCCTCCTCAACGAGAAGCCCTACATCGATTTGACCCTCTCGTACCTTGCGGCTCAGGGAATCCCCTGGGAGGGGGCGGCGGATTATTCGTTCTTCCGTATCCCGGGGGGCGCTTCCTATACGCCGGTGAACGGCCCGGTGCCAGGGGATTTTTCTTCCGCCGCTTTTCCGGGCTGCGCCGCCGCCGTTGGCGGTTTGCCGGCGGACGGGGCGGGAGAGGCTGTAACGCTCCTGGGGCTTGATCCCGATGATCCGCAGGGGGATAAGGCGATTTTCGATATTCTTTCCGCTATGGGCTGCAACACGGCCTGGGAACGGCGCGGGGGCGAATGGCGGCTTACGGTTGCCCGGAAGGGGCGGCTTAACGGGGGGGCCTTTGACTTAAACGCTACGCCGGATCTGCTCCCCGCGGCGGCGGTATTGGGGGCCTGCGCCCGGGGGGAGACCGTCCTGGCCAACGCGGCCCACGCCCGGATCAAGGAGACGGACCGTATCGCGGTGATGGCGGCGGAACTGGGGAAACTTGGGGCGGCAGTCCGGGAACTGCCCGACGGGTTGATCATCCGGGGGGGCGCTCTGCACGGCGGCGCGGTGGACGGTCATGGGGATCACCGGGTGGTGATGGCCCTGGCGGTTGCGGCGCTGGGCGCGTCAGGGCCGGTGGAGATCGCCGGGGCGGAAAGCGCGGCGGTTACCTACCCGGCCTTTCCTGAACTGTTGGGCGCGGAACTATGCGGATAGTTATTGTCGGGGCCGGTTTGGTGGGGCTTCAACTGGCGCAGTACCTGATACAGGAAAAGCACAATGTTTCTCTGATAGAATCCAACGAAGAGCGGGGGCGGTATGCGTCTAACCGGCTGGACTGCCTGGTGCTTCACGACGAGGGGAACAGCCTTCGGGTTCTGGAAAAGGCGGGAATAGCTAAAGCGGACGCCCTGGTCTGCGTTACCGGGTCCGACGAGGTAAACATGATCATCTGCGGCCTTGCCGCCTCGCGGAATCCCAAGCTCCTCAAGATAGCCCGGGTACGGAATGACGACTATGCGCGGCTGAATAAAACCAGCGGGCGCGTTCTGGGAATCGATCATTTTGTTCATCCTGACGTGGAGGCTTCGGAAGCGGCGCTGAACGCCATTGAACACGGCGCGCGGGGGGACATCCTCGCCTTTGCGGGTACGCCCTATCAACTGGGGTCGGTTACGATTACGCCGGGCAGCGTCTTTGACGGCCTCGTCGTCAAGGATTACCGGAAAGCGGCGCCGGGGGAAAGCCTGATAACCCTGGTGGAACGTCCGGGGGGAATTATCCTGCCCAGCGGGGCTACGGTGCTGGCCCGGGGGGACCGGATTCACATTCTGGCGCGGGAGAAGGAGTTGGGCCGGATATTCGGGCTTGCCGGCAGGACCGAACAGCCGCTGCGGAACATCGGCATTGCCGGCGGCGGACGGCTGGGCAGCCTGATTGCCGAGGGGCTTTTGACGAAGGCCGGGCGTTCCAAGCCTTCGCTCTTTTCCTTCTTCAAGACGCTTGTCTTCAAGCGGAACTTCCGGGTGGTCATTATTGAACGGGACTATCATCTCTGCAAAGAATTGGCCGCCCGGTTCCCGGAAGCCCTGATCCTCAACGATGATATTTCAGAAGAGAGTTTTACAACGGAAGAACAGTTGGACAAGCTCGATCTTATCGTCACCACCACGGACAAGCAGGAACTGAACATCATTACTGCGGTGTACCTCAAGTCCCGCGGCGTGGACCGGGCGGTCGCTATGGTAACCGGACCGGGCTATGCGGCCATTGCCCGGCGGCTGGGGGTGGACGTGGTTATCCCCATGAAGACGGTGATTGTCGATTCGATTCTCTCGCGCCTTATGGGCGGCGGCGTAAAAGAGGTGCGCCGTCTTGGTGACGGCGGCGTTGACGTCATGCAGGTTGAAATCCGCAAAGACGCGCCGGTAGCGGACGCGCCTATTTCCGCCTTCAGGCTGTCCGCCGGCGGGCTCCTTATGCTGGTGAACCGGGGGGGCGATTCTTTTATCCCCACAGGCGATTATGTGTTCAAAGCAGGGGACAGCCTGGTCCTTATCGCCAAAACCGGAAGCCGGGGGGAAATCGAACGGTATTTCGGAGCGGCCGAATGAAGTTCTCCGTATCCGGAAAATCCCTGGGGTTTTTTGTCTGGGCCGCCGCCTGTCTCCTGGGGGCGCTGCCGTATTTTCTATCCGGGGGCATCCCGGATTTTACCGACGCGGTGTTCGAAAGCGTTTCCGGCTTTACCACAACCGGGCTATCGGCGGTTGCGGACCTTGAGCTGCTCCCCAAGCCGCTGATCCTGTGGCGGGCCGCAACCTGCTGGCTGGGGGGCGCGGCGGTTGTGGCCCTGAGCGGGGCGGTGTTCCCCCTCTTCGGCGCGGGGGGATCCCCGTTCCCCGCAACTGAAGCCGCCGGTTATGAAGCGGGCAAACCCGTCTTCCGAATCGCCAAAACCGCCCGGACGCCCGCGGCCCTGTACCTCGCCCTTACCGCCGCGCTGGCGCTGCTCCTCCGCGTGTTCGGCATGAATTGGTTTGACGCCTGGGTCCACGCCTTATCAATCCTGTCCACCGGCGGCTTTTCTTCCCGAAACGCCGGCGTCGCTTTTTACCAATCGACGGCTATTGAATGGACGTGCGCGGCGTTCATGATCCTTGCGGGGTGTAATCTTACCCTCATTGCGCGGCTTCCTCAGAGCGGGCTCCGTGAGGCGGGGCGCAGCAGTGAGGCCAGGGCCTACGGCGCGGTCATCCTTACCGCCGGGCTGATCATTTTCTTTTCGATTCTCCCCCAAAGCTCGTCGGCGGAAGAAGCCCTGCGGTTTGCCGTTTTCCACGCTGGTTCCATTCTTTCCACAACCGGCCTTTTCTGCACGGACTACGCCTCCTGGCCGCCCCCGGCCCAGGGAGCGCTGTTCTTCGCCCTGTTCATAGGCGGCTGCACAGGTTCCGCCGCCGGGGGCGTAAAGGTGATCCGCCAGGCGATCCTGTGGAAGCAAACGGGAATCGAAGTAAAGAAGCTCGTCCACCCCGGCGGGGTTTTCGCCCTGCGGATAAACGGGAGTTCCGGCGGCAAAGACCTGGTTCACCGGACTGCGGCGTTCGTGTTCTCCTATTTTCTGCTCCTCCTTTGCGGCGCCTTCCTGGTGAGCAGCGCGGGGGAAGATGTATTTACATCCCTTACCGCTTCCCTCGTTACGCTGGGGAACACCGGGCTGGGACTGGGGGCCCTGGGGCCGTTTTCATCGCCGCCGGAATTCCCCGGCTATGTAAAATGGGGCCTTTCCGTGATCATGCTTCTGGGACGGCTTGAGTTATGGACCGTTTTAGGGTTCTTTACCCCTCGGCGGAACTAACCAGGACGCAACCGGTGCTGCGCGGACGCTTCAAAAAACAGTCTATCCTCCTCCGGGTAGTCCTTTCCCTTCTGGGGATCATCGCGGCAAGCATGGTTCCGGCGCTGATCATGGCCGCAGCCGCCGGGGAAACCGCCATGATCCCCGCGTTTGCGCTCCCCATGCTAACCGCCGCCGCCCTTGCCCTGCCGAGTTTTGGTTCCCTGCGGAATAAAAAGATGAACCTTAACGGGGGGGACGGGTTTCTCCTGGTCTTTGTTACCTGGGTCCTGGCAAGTTTTCTTGGCGCCGTTCCCTTTTACCTTTCCCCGGCGGGCCTGAATTTTACCGACGCTCTTTTTGAAAGCGTCAGCGCCTTCGCCACTACCGGGGGAACCGTCATCGCGGATGTAGAGGTCCTGCCCCGGTCGCTGCTTCTTTGGCGAAGCTGCGCCAACTGGTTCGGCGGCATGGGGATCGTACTCATCTCGGTGGCGCTTATGCCGCTTTTGGGAATCGGAGGCTTCCAGCTTATCAAGGCCGAAGCGTCAGGGCCGGAGAAGGAAAAAATAACCCCCAAGATTGCCGTAACCGCCAAACTGCTCTGGCTGTCGTACAGCGTACTCACGCTGATCCTCTGCGTCCTCTACCTGCTGGGGGGCATGACCTGGTTCGACGCCGTGTGCCACAGCCTCACGACCGTTGCGTCAGGCGGCGTCAGCAGGAACCTGGGCCTCGCGTATTTTGATTCGCCGTTCATAGACGGCGTTTCCACTGTGTTCATGCTTCTCGTAGGGCTCAATTTCAACCTCTACTACTACGCCCTGCAAGGAAAATTTCAGGATATACGGGATAACACGGAAGCCCGGGTATACCTGCTTATTTTTTTTGCGGCGGCGGGGATCATCACCGTCTCGCTCCTGCCGGTGTACGGCTCCCTGCCCGCGGCGCTGCGCCACGCCGCCTATCAAACCGCGTCAATTCTTTCCACCTCCGGCGCGAACATCACGAACTATGAAACCTGGCCGGGCATCGCCCGGATGACCATCTTCAGCCTCATGCTCATCGGGGGCTGTTCGGGGTCCACTGCGGGGGGCGTAAAGGTGATCCGCCATGTAGTGTTGTGGAAACAGATGAGCAACGAGATACGGCGGGCCAGGGTTCCCAGCGGGGTGTTCAGTATTCAGATCAACAAACGGGTGGGAAGGAAGGATGTTGTGTACGGAACCGCGGGATTTGTGTTCTTGTACGCCCTGGTAGTTTTAGCGGCCGCCCTTATCACCGCCGCTTCGGGTACGGATGTCTTTTCATCCTTTAGCGCCGCGATCTCAATAACCGGGAATATCGGCGTCGGCTTCGGCGCTATAGGCCCGGGCCGCACTTACGGCGGTTTCCCGGATCACGTCAAATGGCTCTACTCCTTTGTGATGATAGCCGGACGGCTGGAACTGTGGACTGTATTGGTGCTGTTTACGCCGGCATACTGGAACCGGTAGGAACCAATAATGAAACCAACAGGTAGAAGTCAAAATGAAGAAACCAATTTTTAATCCTGACGGCGTCCGGGATAGGACCCGCCCATGATCCGGCTTTTATCAGCGGGTCTTGAAGCCGTAGCGCGGCAGGACTCTGACGCGGCCCGCCTGCTGGAAGGCCGGTTCGACCGGGTTGCCGCCCTCCTTACGAGTTATATTGAAGAAATTGAGCGTTTTAACCCCCTATACAGTCTGGTAGGGGCAAAAGACCGGCGCGAACTCGTGATCCGGCACATTCTGGACTCCCTCGCCCCGGCGGGATGCCTGGTCCGGCTCCTGGACCAGAACGCCGGAACAGCCCCAGGCCCCGCGGGGCCGCCCCGTATTGCCGACGTAGGTTCCGGGGCGGGGCTGCCGGGCATACCCCTGGCCATAGCCCTGCCGGAAGCCCGGTTTACCCTGATTGAACGTATGGGCCGGCGGGCGGGGTTTTTGCGGAACGCCCTGGCGGTTCTGGCGCTGGAGAACGCGGCGGTTGAAGAGGGCATGATGGAACAAGCGCCGCCTGAACGGTTTGATCTTGTGGTGTTCCGGGCCTTCCGGCCCCTGGAAAAGCCCGTAGTGAAGGGACTCCTCCGGCTGCTCAGGGATGGGGGCAGGCTTGCGGCCTATAAGGGCCGCCGGGAGCTCATTGAAGCGGAGATGAAGGCGGCGGGAGCGCCGGCCGGAACGTGGGAAGCCGTTCCCTATCCCGCGCCGTTTCTGAACGAGGAACGGCACCTGGTCAAGATAACGGCAGACATATAGCCGGGGCCCGTGGAAGCGGCAAACCGCGGTCTGGGCTGACCCGCGCTGCGGCTTTCCGCCTGCGTGCGCCAGCGCGGCCATAGACAGGCGCGGATTATCCCGGATACAGTAACCGGTATGGACGATATAACCGCACAAGAACCGCCTGAAAACAACGATTATTCTGAGCAGGCGCGGATACGCCGGGAGAAGCTCGCCGCATTGAAGCGCGCGGGGAAGAATCCTTTTTCTATCGTAAAATTCAAGCAGACCCATCATTCCGGGGAAATCAAAGACCGCTTTGAGGAATTCGAGCATCAGGAAGTATCTGTAGCGGGCCGCGTCATGGCTTTTCGGGACATAGGAAAAGCGGCGTTCATCGACCTTCAGGACCGGGACGGGCGGATTCAACTGTACCTCAACGCCGCCCGCCTGGGGGACGAAGCGTACCGGGACCTAAAGACCTGCGATATTGGGGACTTCATCGGCGTTACCGGTACGGCGGCCAAGACCCGGCGGGGGGAAATTTCCGTGTACGCCGCCTCGGTTACCCTGCTCGCAAAAGCCCTGGAGCCGCTGCCCGAAAAGTACCACGGCCTTAAAGATATAGAGGTCCGGTACCGGCGGCGTTACCTGGACCTGATTATGAACCCTGAATCGTTTGAGACGTTCAGGAAACGCGCCGGAATCATCGCCGCCGTCCGGGAATACCTTAACGAGCGGGACTACCTTGAGGTAGAGACTCCTATTCTTTCGACTATTGCGTCCGGGGCCGCGGCCCGGCCGTTCATTACCCGGTCCAACACCCTGAATATGCAGTTGTACCTCCGCATTGCCACGGAGCTGTACCTTAAACGCTGCATCGTGGGCGGCATGGAGCGGGTCTACGACATGGGGAAGAATTTCCGCAACGAGGGGATAGACATCCGGCATAATCCTGAATTCACCATGCTGGAACTGTACCAGGCGTATGCGGATTACCGCGATATGATGGAGTTGTGCGAAAATCTGATCTCCTGGCTGGCCCGTAAAATCACCGGTTCTACCACCGTGCGCTATCAGGATACGGACCTGGAATTTGCCGCGCCCTGGCGCCGGCTTACGATGATAGACGCGGTAAAGGAATACGGCGGCCCGGATTTTGCCGCGGTAACGGGGGATGAGGCGGCCCGGGAATTGGCCTCCGCCTGCGGCCTTACGGACCAGCTCAAGAAAAAGCTGGCGGACTGCACCAAAGGGGACGTCTTAAACGCGGCCTTTGAGAAGTTCGCCGAGGCGCATCTGATACAACCGGTCTTTATCATCGACTACCCCACGGATATTTCCCCCCTGACGAAGGAAAAGCCCGGGGATCCGTCCATGACCGAACGGTTTGAAGCCTTTGTATACGGCCGGGAAATTGCCAACGCCTATTCGGAACTGAACGATCCCATTGTTCAGGCGGAACGGTTCAAACAGCAGGCAAAGGAACGGGAACTGGGGGATGATGAGGCGTACCAGTTGGACGAGGACTTTATTTCCAGCTTGGAGGTAGGTATGCCCCCTACCGGCGGCATGGGGATAGGCATCGACCGGATCGTCATGTTTTTGACCAACTCGTATTCCATACGAGACGTGATACTCTTCCCCACGATGAAGCCGTGAACAGGTGAAAATCAGGCGGTATAAAGCCGGGCTTGGAGGCTTGGGACTCTAATCCCGGGTTTTTTATCTCAACCGCCGGCGGCGGGAGGAGCGGGCGTATAGCTGCCGCACGTACACCGGACGGTATTGAACCCGCGTTAAATAACCAGCGGGTGGTACTTCACGGCCGCCAGCCCCCGTTTACCGTACCTCAAGAACATCCTTGTTATAATAAATGTCCGTCTTTATCTCGGTGATAGGGGTCCATTGGACCAGGAAAGAAATCGTGTTGTTGAATTGATAGCTTTGCGATCCCGTGGGGAGATAGGGGGAAATAGTCCAGTCCAATTTAGCGGTCCAGTCCCCAAGGTGGTGGGTCAGGGCGAAGCGGAAGGATTTCAGCTTGAATCCCGATTCCCGCCGCAGTTGCTCGTCGTCAAACCGGAACGAGTTGAGGAGGTCTACAAAGAAATTCCGCTCCCCCGGCATCGGTTCTGGAAGGTCAATAAACGGGAGGTCCTGCAAGTACCGCATGATAACCTGGTTCTGGGAGGACGTGCTCAGTTCAAAATCCAGAAACTTCGAAAAGCTTATCTTAAAGCCCAGGGAAAAATTCAATTCTGAATACGTATACCGCTGGAGATCGAATGTCAGGGTGCTGCTGGGAACAACCGAAAAAGAAAGCCGGTTATTCCATAATCCTTTCTTCTCAAAGGCCGCCGCGTAATTCATCTTTATATCACGGGGGTTCAATTTTTCCGGGGCCGCGGCGTCCTGTATCCATCCCTGGCCGGGAATGAGTATATAGGGCCGGAAACGGCCGGCGTTGAAATTCGCGGTAAATTTGTTCAGGGTAAGGGAAGATGTCATGCTGGTAAATTCGTTAAGCTCCGGGTCATAGGTAAAACGCTGCTGGGCGGTATAATTTTCCGCAAATTTTATCGTCTCTGAAAACGAAAAAGGTTCAAATTTCCGGTCTTCCTCAAAAGGGCTGATGATTTTCTGGCTGGCGGAGGTTTCGGAAATCCACGCCCTGATGGTGGCGCTGCCGGAAAGCGTGTTTTGTTCAGGCGGCAGGTCCGACGCCAAGGACAGGGTTTGCTGTTTATCAAACACCGATGCGTTAATATTCGCCTGAAGCTGGTGGGCGTCCAGTTTATCCCGGTGCCATTCGCCCCATTCAATATCCCAGGCGGGGTCGTCTATGGAATCGTTAAACACCGATTTTGCCACCAGCCCCCGCAGGGTGTACTGCACATTGGTATTGCCCCAGATGGAACTTCGGAAGAAGGGCTTAACCGTCGTGATGCTTTCGGCGGAAGTGGTAAACAGGGTGGAGGCGTTTACCCGCCGCTGCGCGTTGTCCCGTTCCGTCTGGGTATCGTATTCTTCGGCTTCCTCGTTTATAAAAGAATAGCCCTGCCAGGCGGCGTTCCCGTACACCCTGAATGAAGAGGTATACGCGCTCGTACCGGCGTCTTTCACGGTAAACGTAACGCCCCCGTCGGTTCTCAGGGATGTAAGGATGGAAGAAGCGTCTTTCCAGTCCACATCCTCCCTGGCGGGCCAATTTGTCTGGTTAGACCGGAACTGAAGTTCCGACGCCCCGGCGGGACTGAACCGGTAATCTATCGAAAACTGGGAACTGCCGAGCCGGGGAAGATCGAACTTCTGGCTTAAAACCGGCGGCGCGAGTCGATAGGGGGCCGCGCCTGTTCCCGCCGCCTCGTCCTGTTCCGGAACCGCCCAGGGGGAACGGGGTACGCCGATGTCTTTAAAGGGATCCTCCGGCGTTTCAGCCTGGCCGGGGTTTGTTTGGCTGGTCTGCGGATTCGTCCGGGGCGCCGCGGGTATTTGCAGCGGGCTTCCCTGGACAGAAGCGCTGAAGGAAAGGATGGTCAGCTTATCCGGGTAAAAGAAAGAATTATCCGGTGACGAGTGCGGCAGAGGCCCGTTTGCGGCGCCGGCGAGGGAAACATCCCGGCTCCCGAATAAAACCGAACTGGATATATTGGAAACCGACAGGCTTGAAATGTAGGGGTTCAGGGCCGTTACTTTCGGCGTGATGGCGCCCGTTAGCTGCCAGCTATAGGAACCCAAATACTGGGAAAGATACTCATCTTCCGGGATTTCCGCTCCATCTTTCAGCAGCTTAACCCAATCCATTTCCTCGGACCGGTTCAGAAAATCGCGGTTGACATACCGGTCCGAATAAAAGGGAAAGTTCCAGTTCAAAGAACCGTAGGTTCCCGAAAGGGAGCCTTCGGCTTTCAGCCGGTAGCGGAACGGCACGTCAATAGAAAACAGCCGGGAGGTATTCCACTCGCTGGAACTGACATAGGACGAGAAGGGGGAAAAAAAGTTACCCGGCTCAATACGGTAAATATTCCGGGTAAATCCCATTCCCGCGGATAGGGTCTGGGCCCCCAGGACGCCCTTCCGGGGGAACACCGCTTCGGTTCCCAGATAGCCCCCCATATTGGCATACCAGTCCGCTAAAATGGAAAGCCGGGTATCGTTGGGGTCCACAGCTTTCTTGCCGGTACTCCGCAGGAATAATCCCTCCCGGATTTTTTCATTGCTCGCGCTGTTCCCCAGGATTTTCGTGAGGGAACTTTCGGAAGACGATGTTGCCTGGGGCCGGCCTAAAATATACGTGGTGGTCTGAACAAAATTTCCTTCCCTCGACCGGGTTCCCAATACGGGGTGGAAGATCATCTCGCTGGCGGGATAAAAGAAATAGGGAATATAGAGCACCGGGATGTTCCCAACTTTCAGGATCGCGTTGAAGACAGCCCAGTCGGACCCGGGAAGCAGCCACAGCTTGGAGGCGTTTATTGACCAGTAGGATTCCTCAGAACCGCCGGTGGTGATTTCAGACCGGGTAAGAATGGTTACTTCCTCATCGTTCCGGGTAATCAGGGTTCCCGAAAACCGGTAGACCGTCTCTTCGCCGGTAACGGAACGCTCTGAAACGCTGTCCATGAAAACGCTGGACCAGTCATCCAGGTTGACCACAATGGATTCTCCCCGGTATGTTTCCGTGGTATCCCCGTCTTCCTTTATGTACTCCACCCCTCCCGATGCGGACAGGATGTTCCGTGTCCGGTTATACAGGATTTCCCACGCCTGGATACGGTGCACGGCCTCCCCGTCTTTAAGCGTAACCAGCACATCCCCGCGCAGCCGGGCGTATTCCTCGTCCACCGCTTCCAGAGTAAAGTATTCGGTACTCCGGGCGGACTCTATAATGATAGTTTTTTTATTTGACGGCCCGGCGGCTTCGTCCTGCTGCGCTCCCGGGGGGCGATTAAGATCGTAGTAATCCCGCAGGCGGTTCGCCAAATCCTCCCGGCCCCCTCCCTCGCTCAAGCCAAGCGTCCGGCACCATCGGGCCAGCTCGTTCAGCGTTGAGGTTTTGATGTCCAGTTCCAGTATGCGGTCTTCCGGCGATAGTTCTTCTGCCGGCTCTTCCAACGGATCTGCCGACGGCTCCTCCCCGGCGGGTTCCTCCGAACCGGCCCTGTCCCCCGGCGTTTCTCCGCCGGTTTCCGGCGGAACTTCCGGCAGGGCGGCGGGCGGCGTATCGCCGCCCGCGGTCTCCTGACCAAACGCCGGAACCGCCAGGGCAAGGCTGAGAAGGAGCGGAATAAGATGCAGCCCCTCACGAAAGAGAACGGGAAATTTCATGTGCGCCGGGATCTGCCGCGCCGGCGGTTCCGGCTCCTTTCCAGCGCCTCTTTGACGTATACGCCGGTATGAGACCCGGGAAAAACGGCGACTTCCTCAGGGGTCCCGGTGGTAATCACGGCGCCGCCCCGGTCCCCGCCCTCCGGCCCCAGGTCTATCAGACGGTCCGCCTGAAGGAGCACATCCAGGTTGTGTTCGATCATCACCACCGTGTTCCCCTGATCCGCCAGACGCTGAATCACCTCCATAAGCTGCTTCACATCCGCAAAGTGCAGGCCCGTAGTGGGTTCGTCCAGGATATACAGGGTCTTGCCGGTGGAGCGTTTGGACAGTTCCAGGGCCAGCTTGACCCGCTTGGCCTCCCCGCCGGAAAGGGTCAGGGCGGACTGGCCGAGCTTGACGTACCCCAGGCCCACCGACAAAAGGGTATCCATCTTCCGGGCTATCTGAGGAATCGGGGCGAAGAAAGCCGCCGCTTCCTCTATGGTCATATCCAGCACATCGGCGATGTTCTTTCCTTTATACCGGATTTCCAGGGTTTCCTTATTGAACCGCTGACCATGACACACATCACAGGTGATGTACACGTCGGGGAGGAAATTCATCTCGATCTTGATGGTTCCGTCCCCCTGGCAGTTTTCGCACCTGCCGCCCCGGACGTTGAAAGAAAAACGCCCCGGTTTATAGCCCCGCATCTTGGCCTCGGGGAGGCCGGCGAACAGGTCCCGTATGGGAGTAAACACCCCCACGTAGGTCGCCGGATTTGACCGGGGGGTCCTTCCGATGGGGCTCTGATCGATGTCAATAACCTTGTCGATGAACTCCATCCCCTCAATATCCCGGTACGCTCCTTCAGGATGGGTGGAGTTGTGGAGCCGGTTCGCCAGCGCGGGATACAGCACATCCGAAAGAAGAGTCGATTTCCCGGACCCGGAAACCCCGGTTATACAGGTGAACAGCCCCAGGGGTATCTCAACATCAATATTTTTCAGGTTATGTTCCGTAACGCCGGAGAGCCGGAGGAAATGCCCGTTCCCTTTCCGGCGCTCCCGGGGAATCTCCATGAACAGGGTCCCGGCAAGGTAGCGCCCGGTAAGGCTTTCCACCGCCTTCATCACCTCTTTCGGGGTCCCCTGGGCCACGACGTTCCCGCCGTGCACCCCCGCGCCGGGCCCAAGGTCCACGATGTAGTCCGCGGTTCTCAAGGTCTGTTCGTCATGCTCCACCACGATGAGGGTGTTCCCCAGGTTGCGGAGGTACACCAGCGTGTCGATAAGCCGCTGGTTGTCCCGCTGGTGAAGCCCGATAGACGGCTCGTCCAGGATGTAGAGGACCCCCACCAGGCTCGATCCGATCTGGGTGGCAAGGCGTATACGCTGGGCCTCCCCGCCGGACAAGGTGGCGGACTTCCGCTCCAGGGTAAGGTAATCCAGCCCCACGTTCTTCATAAAACCCAGGCGGGCGCTTATCTCTTTCAGTATTTGGCCGGCGATTTTCTGTTCGGTCTGGGTTAATGTAGCGGTCTCGAAAAACTTCAAGGAATCCGCCACGGAAAGGCTGGAAAGTTCCCAGATATTCCGCGCGCCGCTTCCCTTCCCAACGGTTACCCCTAGGGCTTCGCTCTTGAGCCGTTTTCCCCCGCAGTCCTCGCAGGGCTTCTGGCTCATGAATTTCTCAAGCCATTCCTTGACGCCCGGCGACTGGGTTTCAAGGTAGCGGCGGCGCAGGTCCTCCAGGATGCCGGGGAACCGGGACTGGTATTCAAACCGGCCCGTCCTGTCCCGGTTTTCATATTTTATCTTGATTTCTTCTTTGCTGCCGTACAGCATCGCGTCCATCACCCGTTTGGGGAGGCTCCTGAGGGGGGCGTCCAGGCTGAATTTGTAGTGTTTGGCCAGGCTCTCGAACCGGCTCCGGTGCCAGGCCGAATCGGGGTTATAGGGAACCACCCCCCCCTCGTTGAAGGACAGGCCCCGGTTGGGGATAACCAGATCCGGGTCGAATTCCAGCTTGGCCCCCAGGCCCGAACAGGACGGGCAGGCCCCATAGGGATTGTTGAAGGAGAAAAGCCGGGGCTGAAGCTCCGGTATGGAGACGCCGCAGTCAGGGCAGGCGTTTTTCTGGGAGAAGAAATACTCCGTGTTCTTTTTCTCTGTATGATGAACAGGGGACGTCGGATCGGGCGGTCCGGCGGGAGGGCGGCCCCCCTTTCCCGCTTCCTCGCTCACCAGGGCCAGCATGACGCCGTCTGCGGCTTCCAGGGCGGCCTCCACGGATTCGGCAAGCCGGGACCGGATGTCCGGCCCGATGACCAAGCGGTCCACCACGATTTCTATCGTATGTTTCTTCTGTTTGTCCAGTTTGATCGCCCCTTCATCGTCCAGGTTCACGAGAATCCCGTCTATCCGGGCGCGGGCAAACCCCGCTTTTTTGGCGTCCTCAATGATCTTCTGGTGTTCCCCCTTCTTTCCCCGTATCACCGGGGCCAAAAGCTGTATCCGCGTCCCTTCCCCCATGCTCAGGATGGTATCAATGATCGAATCCACCGGCTGTTCCCGGATTTCCCGCCCGCACCGGGGACAGTGGGGGGTTCCTATCCGGGCATAGAGGAGGCGGTAGTAATCGTAGATTTCCGTTACGGTCCCCACGGTAGACCGGGGGTTGCGGTGGGTGGTTTTTTGTTCTATGGAAATGGCCGGGGAAAGCCCCTCAATATAGTCCAGATCGGGCTTATCCATACGGCCTAAAAACTGCCGGGCGTAGGCGGAAAGGCTCTCAACGTAACGCCGCTGCCCTTCGGCGAAAATGGTGTCAAACGCCAGGGAACTTTTTCCCGATCCCGAAAGGCCGGAAATGACGATCAGCTTATCCCGGGGAAGCTCCAGATCGATGTTCTTCAGATTGTGTTCCCTGGCCCCCTTGATGATTAGTTTTTCCATGAGCAAGAGCATACTCCCCTTAGGCGGGAGGGGACAAGAGGATACCTCCCGCGGGTCATCGTCCGGGAACCGCTGTACCGCGGCCTCTCCGCAGGCTGCGGGGCGTTACAGAATAAAGCCGGTTTCTCCCGAAAACCAGCGGCCTTTGGTACTTGATACTGGGGGAAGGGATCTGGGGTGCTGCGGACGGCGGCGCGGAAGTTGATGTTTTGGGCGTTGGGAAGCTGGAACGCCGTCATGTCTGCGGCGACGGCTGGGGTTCCTGCCGGGAGAAACGCCGTTGCGTCTTTAGCGCCGATGGGTTTACTGAAGCTCAGGCTCGGATGATAAAACAGAGCGATTAATGCTGCTTTATAAGCCCGGTGTACTGGGGGAAATGGCCGAAGGAATCAACAACACCGCCCTGAAGGGCGGTGTATGAAAGCCTTCGCTATGAATAAAAGGCTTTCTGGACCGGCTGCGGGGCTGCGAATTCGGACAGTCAGGCGCACTTTTCGGGGAAGCAAATCCTGCCGGCAGTCTCTCCGGGGGAACCGGGAACGGCATGTTAAGCTGCCTGGAACAAATGGACCCCTTTTGCCGTCATACCGGCGCGGGCGATGGCGGAAGGCCGCAAAACCGGAGAGACCACCGATCCGGAAATTACGAAAAACTATACAGTGAGAGACGCTCTCGCCGGGCAGTCTGTTGCGCTTGTGGATTTTTGCACCATCAGCAACGCAAAAATCCTGATTGTCCTGCGTACGTGGGGATGGGTCCGCTTATTCATTTCTTCGTGTTCCTTTGTGCGCTGCCGCCCTTGGCGGCTTGGTGGTTTAAATTCTTGTTCCCGGTTACCTGTCCCATAGTATAGTGCTTTAGCTTAAGAAATATCAACACCAAAATATTGATAAACTGCGGCAGGCGCATCTCCGCAAGTTGGAATTATATCAATTAAAGCGCGTTTCATATTTGCCCAGGATTT
>JAIRSS010000184.1 GCA_031255315.1 Spirochaetaceae bacterium | reverse complement strand
GCGTTTTTTAGAACCGCCGCGATTTCCTCTGACGACGGCGCCTCCGTGCGGATAATATAGATACATGACGCGCCGAGGCTGCGCGGGGCGGCGTCAATGACGCAGGGATAGGGGGAATGTTTCAGGACCTGCTCCGTGCGCAGGGAACCTGTAACATCGTTGAATGTTACTATGAATTTCATGTGACGGCTGATTTAGGACGGCGTACAGCCGCTTGTCAACGCGGCGCCAAAATCAAGCAGGGCGGCGGCCCCTATGACCACCCCGGTTGGCATAAACAAAATTCGATAGGTTTTACGCGGCATACCTGCTCCTCATCCATGAATTATTCTCTAAGACCCAGGAAGAATAGTAGCGCGCCTAAATTAACGCCGTCAAGGATAATGTGTATATGAGCAGTATTGGTATGGTTAACGCGGGTTCGCCGGGAAGAAAACTCTTGGTATAGTAATAGTATGTCAGTCCCCTTTTTACTGGCGCCTATGGCGGAATTGAGCCACCGGGCCCTCAGAGAATTAATTGAAGATTTTGGCGGATGTAACGAATATTTTACCGAAATGATCAGCGCCGGCGCTCTTATAAGCGGCGGCCCCTTTGAGGCATATTATATTGACGCCGGCCCCTGCCCCGATCGTGTGGTTTATCAGCTTGCCGGCGCCGATCCCGGCCACATCGCGGCGGCGGCGGCTCTTCTGGACCGGCGGGATTGCGCCGGCATTGACATAAACATGGGCTGCTCCGCTCCGGCCATAGTCCGTCTTGGCGCCGGCGTCCGCTGGATGGCTGATCCTGATAAAGCCGCCGCCCTTATCCGGCGGGTCCGGCCTCATACCCGGAAACGCCTCAGCGTGAAGATCCGCCTGGGCATGGAAGCGGACCTGGACTATCTGGTGAAATTTTGCCGCGGGCTTGAGGACGAGGGGGTGGATTTCATTACCCTGCATCCCCGCACCGCACGGGAAAAGTTCCGGCGTACCGCCCGATGGGACTTTGTCGGCGCTCTCAGGCAGAACCTGCGCGTTCCGGTGGCCGGCAACGGCGACATACGCAGCGCCGCCGGCCTCCTCCGCCGGGCCGCCGGGGACTGCGACGCCGTAATGGTGGGCCGCCTTGCGGTTACCGCTCCCTGGATATTCGCCCACGCCCGCGCTGTGGAGAGCGGGGAAAACCCGGCGGGCACGCCGTCTGATCTGCCGGAGGTCAATCTTGAAGAAACCGCCCTTCGCTTTTTGGAACTCCTGGCCCGGCATCAGCCGCCGGAGTTCCACATAAGCCGGGCCCGCCGGTTCTTCGCCTATTTCTGCGACAACTTGATTTGGGGGAACTACGTAAAAAATCTTTTAGGCCGGGAAACCGCCCTTGCCGGGATGGAAAGCGTACTCTCAGCCTACTTTGAGGAACACCCGGAAGAACGGTTTACGTCCTTGCAGTAATCTTGTCCGCTGTGCAAGAAACATGCGCGGCGTTGTATTCGAGGCTGTTCCAAAACTAATTGACTGTGCGCTAACGTTCCCGGCATAGCCGGGGACATGGTTTTGGAACAGCCTCTTCTTATACAGGCTCAGACTCCCACGGCTTTCTTGAAATTTTCCACCACCGCGTCTACCGACGGCCGGGCGTCTACATCAACGAGGAGCCCCTTGTTCCGGTAGAACTCAATGAGCGGGGCGGTCTGAGCGCGGTATACTTCAAGCCGCTTTTGAACCGCTTCCGCTTTATCGTCATCCCGGGTGTAGACCTCGCCGCCGCAGTAATCGCAAATCCCCTCTTGTTTCGTGGTATCGAAGACCACATGGAAGTTATGGCCGCATTTCCGGCAAACCCGGCGGCCGCCCAAACGTTCCAGCACGCTGGAATCGGGAATATCGAAGTTGACTACCTTGTCCGCTTCAGAGAACTCCGCCAGGGCTTCGGCCTGGAGAATGGTCCGGGGGAAACCGTCCAGAATATACCCTGCTTTAACATCATCCTGGGCGAACCGTTCTCTCACCAAGGCTATGGTGGTTTCATCGTCTACCAGTTTTCCCGCGTCAATGACGGCCTTAACCTTGAGTCCCAGCGGGCTTTTGGCCGCGATGGCGGAACGGAAAATAGCCCCGGTACTGATGTGGGGTATGCGCAGAATTTCAACCGCTTTGGCCGCTAAGGTGCCCTTACCCGCGCCGGGGGGTCCAAGAAATATAAGTTTCATAATACGCTCCTCTTCATCTTTACTATAACCAACCGCCTGGTTTTCCGCCAGCGGACCTTGTTGGCATGTATTTTTGTCATTTAGTGTTTACGAGGCGCTGCTTGTAAAACAGCAACAGGCAACCGCGGACAGGCCATTCGACATTGCCCGCGCCCGGCCGTACATTACCGCAGCTTGTTTCCATTCCGCCACTCACGGGGCGACTGCCCGATGATCCTCTTAAAGGCCCGCGAAAAGTTAAACTGGTTTTGATAGCCTACCATGTAGCTTATCTCCGTTATAGTATGGTCGGTTATTTTCATTAATTCGCAGGATTTGTTGATACGGTACTGAATAAGAAAATCCCGGGGGCTTGTATGCAATACGCTTTTGAATACCTTCCCCAGGTAGGAACGGGCAATGTTACAAAAAGCGGCTATTTCCTCCACGCTGATCTCCTCGTGATAGTGCCGCTCGATAAAGGCCAGGGACTCCCGGACGTAAAAATCCCGCAGCCTGCCGCCGATAACTTCTTTCCGTAAAGAAGAAGAAGAGATAAGGGCGTTCATGAAAAGATACATGTGTCCCATAAGGACCAGGGGCGTATCCTTCCTGCTCTTGATAATGGCGAGGAGTTCATTCTTCATGAGCGCCCGTTCTTTGTCGTCCTTGCTTGAGTATATGGGACAGTTGTAGGTTAAGCCCGCCTGGGATACCAGCTCGCGGGCCTTGAAGCCGTCAAACTCCACCCAGGCGTAGGTCCAGGGGTTCTTCTCATCGGCCATGTAAAAGGTGTGCTGCATGGGCCAGATCATAAAGCCATTGCCGCCTTCAAGCTGGTATTCATGTTCTACTTCCTCGTTGTCAAAGGCTTTAAACCGGCCTTTCCCCGAAAAAATGTAGTGAAAAAGAAAATGGTTGCGCGCCGCCGGCCCGAACATATGCAGAGGGGCGCATTGTTCATACCCGAATTGATACAGGGTAAGGTCCATGAATTGATCGTTCGGAAATAATCCGTAAAGATTTTTTTCCATAGAAACGTATTATATATCATTTTGCGTACCTATATCAAATCTTAGAAGTAAAATACGCATAATGATAGTATTTTATCTGTCTGCTGATATGTACCGCGTTTCCAAACCGTTTTTATACTATGAGCCTGTTCCAACACTAATTGACTGCGCGTTAAGGTTCCCGGCATAGCCGGAGGCGCGGTTTTGGACAAGGCTCTTGCAGTTTCTTCGGACTAAAGTCCGCGGCTTTTAGTCTGCGAACCGAAGGTTCGGCGAAACTGCAAATTTTTAAGGCGGCTGGTTCAAAACTGAAGTTTTGGAACAGCCTCATACAGCAAAACCGGGCATACCTATACCAAAAAGACAG
>JAIRSS010000145.1 GCA_031255315.1 Spirochaetaceae bacterium | reverse complement strand
CCGGGCCTCCTCTGTATCGCACCAGATCACCAGGGCAAAGTTTTCTTCAGGCCAGATGGCGTCCCCCATACGGGGGCCGGAGGAACCTACCCCATAAACGCCGGGGTATTTGGTGTAATACTTACCCACCCCTTCTTGCTGCAAGGCTTCCAGGATGTTTTCTTCAACCGAATGGTTCGCGATTATTTCTATTCGGGTCATCTCGCCGCCTCCCTGACCTTAGCCTGTTTTCGGGTCAGCCCCGCGGCAATGCGCTGCCGCCGGGCTTCGGCTTTAGCCGTCCGCTCATCGGAATTTTTGTTCATAATGTAGTACACCGTGGGCATGAGGAACAGAGTCATCAGCGTACCAAACGAAAGGCCGCCCAGTACGGTCTTGCCTATGGGGGCTACCATTTCTGACCCCTCGCCGGGGAAGAAGGCCATGGGTACCAGACCCAGAATCGTGGTGAGCGTGGACATCAGGATGGGCCGCAGCCGGTTCCCCGCCGCTTCGACGCAGGCGTCGTGGAGGGAAATCCCCCGCTTCCGCAGCAGGTTAGTGTAGTCCACCAACACAATGCCGTTATTGACGATAACGCCAACCAACACCAGGAGGCCGACGGCGGTCATGATGTTGAAAGTCTCGCCGGTAAAGAAGTAGATAGCCACAATGCCTATCACCGAAAGGGGAATCGTCAGGATGACGATAAAGGGATCGCGGAAGGATTCAAAGAGGCTGGCCATAACGCCGAAAACCAGCAAAACCGCCACCACGATAATCAGGGCAAACCGGGTCATCATCTTCATCATGTCCGCATTGTCCCCGGCGTACTCGATAAGCACGTCGTCTTCCGCGGGAATTTCCGAAGAAATCAGGGCGCGGACCCTGTCCTCCAGTTGGTTGAGTTTGGTCCCTGGAACGACCCCGGCGGTAATATGGATCACCCGGCTCTGGTTTTCCCGGCTGATGGTCATCGGCCCCGTACCCTCGACGTATGACACGAAACTGGACAGGGGAACCCGCCCGGCCATCTGGCTGTTCACAAAGATATGGTCCAGCGCGGGCCGGGTACTCCGGTCCGCTTCGGCAAGGATCAGCACCACATCGTAGTCGTGGCCCCCGGATTTGTACCGGGTAGCGGTAATACCGTCTACAGCGGCCTTTATCTCGTTGCCAACCGTAAGAGTGTTAAGCCCCAGTGCGTACATGCGGTCCCGGTCAAGCTGGATTTCGATTTGCGGAAGCCCGTCCTCTAGGCTCACCCGGGGTTCCGTTACTTCCGGCAGCCGCTCTTTGAGGAGATCGGCGATGCGCTGCCCCATGGCCTTGCCCTTCACCAGGTCATCGGTCCTAAGCACAATATCTATCGGCGTACCGCCCATGCCGCCGCCCATCGCTCCGCCGGAGAAGTTAAAGATGACGCCGGGGAATTCGTTGAAATGGGCGCGCATCTTGGTTTTGATGTCGTCGGCGGAATCGATGCGTTCTGAGAATTCGGGAAGGTTAATGCGCAGAGAACCGGTGTTGCTGCCGCCGGAACTGAACATCATTCCGCCGCCGCCGGCAGTCAGCACGATACGCTCATAGCCCTGGACTTCCTTCTGTACCAGGATTTCCATCCGGCGCAAGGCGGCCTCGGTTTCCGGAAGCGGGGCTCCCAACGGCAGCCTCGCGTTGATGACCACTGAATCTTCCACCTGAGGGGGCATGAAGACCCAGCCGATCCGCGGGATGAGTATCAGGCTGCCGGCAAAGAGGAGCAGCAAGCCGACTATGACTACCGCTTTGTGATGCAGCACTTTATCTACCGCCCAGCGGTAGGCGTTGTCCATACTATCGAAAAATTTGCCGAAAACCCGGTCCACGGGGGCCAGGAACCCCCGCAGGGGTTTCTGCTTCCGGGTTACCAGAGGAAAATAGTGGCTTGAAAGAACCGGCACCAGGAAGAGGGCCACAAACAGGGAGGCCGAAAGGGAGATAACCACCGTAAAGGCAAGGCCCGCGAACATCTCTCCGGCCATTTCCAGAAGACCTTGAAACATCACCAGGGGAGCGAACACACAAATAGTGGTAAGGGTAGAGGCAACAATGGCGATGAACATTTCGGACGTTCCCAGCACCGACGCCGTGGCCAGCTTGGCCCCTTTCTCCCGGTAATGATAGATGTTCTCCAGTATGACGATGGAGTTGTCTACCAGCATCCCTACCCCCAGGATAAGCCCCGCCAGCGTCATAAGGTTCAGGGTAAGGCCGGCGAAGTACATTAGCATGAGGGTAACGATGATGGAAACCGGAATGCTGATGCCGATAATCAGGGTCGGCTTTATGGAGCGAAGGAACAAGAACAGTATCGCTATCGCCAGAAGCGCCCCGGATACGGCGCTGGAACCGACTTGATTGATGGAATTTTCGATCTGATCGGTGGTATTGAAGGTTTCGGTAATTTTGATGTCCGGGGGAATTTCCTGGGCGATGCGGATAAGGCGGGCGCGCAGATCCTTCGCGGTCTGAACCGAGTTCTTCCCGCTCTGTTTCTGTACGCTCAAGGTAACCGCCGGCTGGCCGTTCACGAACACCACACTCTGCTCGTCCCGGTATCCTTCAATCACGTCCGCCAGGTCCCGGAGGTACACCTGCCGGGGCAAATCCATCCCCGTCGCCGCGGCGCCGCCGCCCTTATAGGAAATGACGGTGTTCCGTATCTGGTCCAGGGACGAGTACTCTCCCATCGTGGTAAGGATGTAGGAAGTCCCCCCCTCAACAATGGTTCCCGCGGACACCTGCATGTTTTGAGCGGCCAGCATCTGCTGTATCTGCGTAACCGTAAGCCCGTAGGCTTCAAGCCGGGACTGGGGAATCTCCACCCGGACGATCTTCTCCCGTCCGCCGCTTACCGACGCGGTGGCCACCCCCGGCGTCTGTTCTATACGGGGGACGATGGTGTCTTCCGCAAGTTCCCGCAGCTCTTCAGGAGTACGGTTTCCGGTTATCATGAGACCCATGATGGGTATCATAGAAGGATCGAATTTGAAGATGAGGGGCGTTTCCGCTCCGGCGGGAAGGTAGTTTCTCACCCGCTCCAGGGCGTCCCGTACGGAATTCGAGGCGTCCGCCAGGTCGGTCCCATAGGTAAATTCCATCATCACCATGCTGGAACCTTTAGACGACGTGGAATTAATGTTTTCCAGGCTCGACACGCTGGAGAGGGCCGCTTCCAGGGTTCGGCTTACCGTTCGTTCAACCTCTTCAGGCCCCGCTCCGGTATAGGTGGTAACCACCACCAGGTACGGGGGGTTGATATCCGGAAAAAGATCGATAGGAAGGTTTATGAAGGCGAATACCCCCAGCATGATAAGCAGGGCAAAAATAATAAAAACCGTTGTGGGCCGCGAGACGACCGTTTTGGCAAAACTCATACCAGCCTCCCTAATTACCAGCGCTTAACGGCGCAACCCGGTCAACCACATTGACCCGGACGCCGTCTTCCAGAAGAGTCTGACCCCGGATGATCACCTCGTCATCCGGATTAAGCCCCTGTTGTACCTCCAGCGCCCCGTCTATGGATATTCCGGGGACCACTGTCCGCTTCCGGGCTGCCAGGAACGCCGGGTCCTGGGGGTCTGTTTCTACCGTAAAGACATAGTCTTCTCCAAACCGCTGCAACAGGGCGGCGGCGGGAATCTTGACGATGTTGTTTTTCGTTTCGGTAATAAGCCGCACCTTAGCGAACATCCCGGCTTTCAGCTTGTTATCCGTATTAACTACTCCGATCCTGGCTTCCAGCGTCCGGGATGTGGGATCCACCACCGGGGAAAGTTCGGTGATCCGTCCCTGGAAGACCTCGCCGGGATAGGCGTCCAGGGTGATCTCGCAGGGAAGCCCCAGGGCCATCCGGGAGATAAACCGCTCGGCCACATACAGCCGGATCTCCAGGCCGCCGCCAGACGCGGTGTTGCCCGCGGCGATCCGGGCCAGGGGTACGGTTTGAGCGACGGTCATCCCCACCTGGGCGGGAAGGGCCACGATGGTTCCCGCGATCGGCGCGGCGGCGACGCCGGGCACATAATTCATCCCCGGACGCGAGGGATCAACCTCCGCAATGGGGTCTCCCCGCCTGACCCGGCTCCCAATAGACACGAATACCCGGGTGATCTTCCCCGCTACATCAGAATAGGCGTCAACCGTTGACCCCGCAACGATGTCCCCCGAAAGGGCAAGGTAGTCCCGAATCCGGCCCTGGACGGCGGTCGTGGTATTCACCGCGAAAACCGGACGTTCCAGAGCCGCAGGAGTTCCCTCCGGGCCGGCGGGATTCTTATCCCCGGAAATCCGTTCCCGGATCGCGTTTATTTGGCCGCACCCCGAAAAAAACAGGGCCGCCGCCGCAACAGCCATATATAAAAACGTCATGCCCGGTCTTACAGGCGTATTCGCGATAGGTTTCATGATTCTTCTCCTGCATGAGCGCTAAAACTCAAACTTCCAAAGGGGACTCCCAGAGAGTATTCAAGGTCAATAAGGCCTTGTATATAATTAAAATTCTGTTCCAACCCCCCAATCCGGGCCTTGCGGAGCTCCAACTCAGCGTTCTGTACCTCTAATAATTCGGTCAGGCCGGCCCGGTACGCTTCTTCAGTCAAGCGGTAGGAACGCTCCGCCAAATCTATCGTGTATCCCTGGGCTTCCGCTGTGGTCCTGATCCTTTCCAGGGAAAGCAGGGTGTTGTAAACCTCAAGCTCCGTTCCCCGGATCGTCTGGGCAAGACCTATGGTAAGGCTGCGGATATTGTCATCCATGTTTTTAATATTCTGGACGCCCGCCGCCCAGGGGAGGAGGCTGTGCAGTTGAAAAGACAGCGCGAGCGTAAGGGAACCCGACTGGTTCCAGAAATCCGAATTGAACCAGGAATCTTTCCAGGGGTTCTGGGTAAAGGCCGAAATCAGATTCCAACTTAAACTCAAGGTCGGCGTATAGGTCTGCTCTTTCGTCGCCTTCCGGGCGCTCTCCAAAACCAGGATGCTCTGCCTGAGTTCCTGGATTTCCGGCTTGTTCACCGATGCCTGGCGGATCAGCTCCGCCGCATCCAGGGGAATGAAATCAAAATTCTCTCCCGCGGGAATCAGTTCAAACTGGGCGGCGTAGTCCAGCCCCAGGTGCATGGCGAATTGGGCCATAGCCAGTTTAAGGCCGTTTTCCGCCTGGTCAATGGCGGGCTTCATGTTTTCCACGGAAACCTGGGCCTGCAAAAGGTTCAGTTCCGGGACCAGGCCGGCCAGGTAATTCGCCCGGGCCATCCCAACCCGCTGTTCCGCAGCCTCGTAACTTTCCCGCAACAGGGCGATGTTTTCCTGGAGAAGCAGCATCTGGTAGTAGGATTTGCGGACATCCCGCTCAAGCTGCGCCCTGGCCTTTTCATACGTCAGGAGTCCCCCCTCATAATCCATCTGCAACCGCCGCATAGCTTCGAACATGGCGAAATTGATGTTCAGAGAGGCCTGGATGGAACCGGCTATATGCCACCGGGAAACATCGTAAGAATAGGGAGACACCCCAAAAACCGGACCTCCCGATCCGCTTGGGAGGGGTGCATACGTAGCCGGATCCAGTATCGCCGACGGCGCAACCCCGCCTGCGCTTGTTACCGTGTTATCCCGGCTTAAACTTCCCGACACCGTTACACTGGGGATGAACACGTTCCACGCCGTATCAGTAGCCCGTTTCTTGGTCTCCACGGCAACCCGGTTCGATTCCAGACTCAGGTTGTTTCTGACAGCCCGGTTAACCGCTTCGTC
>JAIRSS010000206.1 GCA_031255315.1 Spirochaetaceae bacterium | reverse complement strand
GATCCCGCGTTATCCCCCGATTCCTATTCTTCATTTGACGACCCCCTCGTAACGCCCAATCCCGGCTCATCAGGAGATCCCGCGCTCACGCCCGATTCCTATTCCTCATTTGACGACCCCTTCATGACGTCCGATTTCAATTCCTCAGGCGATCCCGCGTTATCCCCCGATTTTGATAGTATATCCGGTTCCGGCTTTACCGGGGAGTTCACCGGCGCGTCCGGCCCCGGATTTACACCGGACGCCGTTCCCGAGACAGACTACACCGATCCCTACGGGTGGGAAACTATGACGGGAGAACTCGACACAAATGAGGAAGCGTATCGTTTCCTCAAATGGGGATCTATAATTCAGCCCTCTGGCTCCTACAGTGAGGACGTCATATATATAAACAAACTGAGCCAAATCCTTCCCCCACTGCTCTTGCCGGAGGATCTGGATGTAGGTCAATATCTTCTGGTTTTCCAAATTATCGGGAAAAACGGCGTTATTAACCAGATAGATAAGCCTTTCTATTATATTGGCGCAGCGGAATTTGCCCTGGATGATATACACGCCTATCTGCCGGGTATTTTTGAGAAGGGCCACCTGGTATCACCGGAAACACCCATAATGCTGGAGACCAGGCTGGCCGCCGGGCCGGAGCTTACTCCCTATGTGGTTTGGTATAATGGGAAAAAACAGATATATGAAGGGTACGTTAGCGAAGGAGCGGCTCGCTTTATCTGGCAGACGCCGAATCAAACCGGATTCTACAGTTTAAAAGTGGAAGCCTTCCCATTTAAGCCCTTGAATACGGGTGTGCAGACTCCAACAGGTAAGATTAAAGAGCTGTCCCTGCCGGTAGCCGCAAAAAATGAAAATTCCCCCATTGCTGTTAGACCACGAACCGGGGTTTCTGGTCTGGAATTGATTCCTGTCCGGCACTATCCGCTTTTTGCAGAGATGAAGGATTCTCAAAGTTTTATAGGCGATAGA
The DNA here is from genome assembly GCA_031255315.1 of Spirochaetaceae bacterium. The sequence continues at coordinate 3,049 of JAIRSS010000206.1, read as the reverse complement.
AACGTCCTTGTCCCGGTAAACCACACCCCGGAATGGCTGCCCCGGGGGGCCGTCTTCGGGTTAGCCGTAGGCCCGGATCATCAGTTTTTCATTCCCGGCCCATTATTTACCCCCGCTGAGGAGACTGAAGGGCAGTTGCTGTTCCGCTTCATTCCCCTGACAAACGGCGTCATCTTTAGCGGTTCTTTCAACCTAAAAGTCCGTTTTGAACAAGAGTACCCGGATGCTCAAAGAGAGTGGTTTGAAACGTTTGATATGCGGTTGTTCTATATTGACGGAACAGTGCGCCTTCGGTATTCCGGGGGAAGCGTTTCCGATGAACAAACTATCTTCCTGTCCGCAGGTCAAACCGAAGGCGTTATTACGGCGGTGATCGGCTTTGAGGTTCAAAACGATACATTGCGGCTTAGTCTTGGGTTGAACGCTCCGCCCCGTTTCCCGCCCGATAAGGGCGTTCCGCTCCCCGGTCCGCTTACCGGGGATGGGATATTCCGTCTCGGGGCCGTTTCTGAGGAGCTTGGAACAAAGACCGGTACAGCGGCAACCCATGTTGCTGTTGTGGACGAGATTGCGTTCCTGATTGTTCCGGATGTTTCGCTTAACAAGACCCAACCTGTTTCCGAAATTTCCACTCGTCCCGATGGGAGTCCGTAAGACGTTTTAGATGAGAATTCGCCAGAAGATACTTCTTTTGAGGATGAAGAGTGGGCCGCCCGAGATTTTGAGGAAGCCGCTGATCAAAACGGAAACGACCGCATTGTCCCGGTTGCCCAAGATCTCGCCGGTGGAACGGCGATGCCGTTATAGTAAAAACCGGATGAGGGGTGTGTACCCGCTGGTCCTGGCGGCAATAACCGGTATAATTCTGTTGTTTTCCTGTAGAGCGATACCCAGGAAAGCTCCGGTTCCGGTTGAACTGCCTCAGCCGTACACGATAGAAGAAGCGCCCTACCAGATTATCGAACATATGGCGGGCGGTTCAAGAGAAACCCTTCCTGACTGGGCCGCCCTGTATATCGCCGGGGGAAATTCCAGCGTTGAATCCTTACCCCGTTACGCAAACCGCTATGTGTTCGTTGATACTAATTCCAGCGACAGCTTCACGGCGTTAACTCAGTGGGCCGCCGGCTTCATGGTTGATCAGGATTTTCCCCAATTAGTTTCCCGCCGGGTCCTTTCCCGGTTTATTGGGGACGGTCAAAGAAGTCCCGACAGAGATTTTGGCCGCTATTTCGAGTCGGCGGTAAAAGCCGCCGCGGATACCCGCTATTCGGACGCCCGGCGGGAGGCCGATTTCTGGCTCCTGAAACGGTATGAAACCGAAGACACGGAGGGCGGCCCCCGTGAAGTCTATGATTTTTATATCCTGGTAAGTATCGCCAAAGACCGGCTCCAATCCCAGCTGAACCAGATTCTTATCACGGCGGAGGAAGGGTTCAGCCTAACCAAAAGTCAGATCAGCGCCGTCAACCGCCTCAGGGCAAATTTCTATGAAGGATTTTAGACGCTTGCAAAGCAGTAGAGCCAATGAAGTCCCGCGAATCTGGATCTTTGAAGTGCAGTTCCGCTCCGGTTATGGTATACTGATCCGGTCCGGCGGAAACTGCCGGGACGGGGAGGTGGTATGTCCCTAAACTGGAAAGAAATCAATCATATCTTGTCCGAACTTGATTTACCGGGTTCTCAAATTCAACAGGTGTTTCAGAGCGCCTATGACATCCTCTGTTTCCGTCTTTACGGCAAAGGCGGGACTCGTTACCTCCTGATTGCCCTGACTCCTGGCGCCTGCCGCATCCATCAAACCCGGCACGGCGCGGTAAAGGGCGACCGGCCCCTGCGGTTCGCTGAATTCTGTAAGTCCCGCATTGTCAACGGTTATATAGAAGAAGCGGCTCAGTTAGGGGACGACCGCATCGTCAGGCTCATCATTCGTCAGGGGCGGAACTACTACCGGTTCTACATCCGGCTCTGGTCCAATGCCGCCAATGTGATCGTTACCGATGAAGAAGGAACGGTGCTGGATGCCATGCGCCGCAGCCCCAGACGGGGGGAGCTTACCGGGGGCCGGTACGATCCGGAGGCGGCTCTGGCGGGTCCAGCGGCCTCCAATGAAACCCGGCGGGAATACGCGGTACGGGAACTTCCCGGCGAGGGGACTTTTAACGAGAAGATCGACGTCTGGTACGCCGAACACGGGGGCGCGCTGTCCCTGGAAGCCCTGCGGGAACAGGCCCGGAAGAGTTTCGGCGGCGGCATGGCGCGTCTTGCGGCGTCTCTGGAGCGGCTGCGGGCAAAAGAAGCGGACTATGCGGCGGCGGATACGCTGCGGGAATACGGGGACCTCATCATGGCTAATATAGCCGTCATAAAACCGGGAGACGCCTGGCTTGAGGCGGAGAATTTCTATACCGGGAAACCGGCGCGTATTAAACTGGATGCCAAAAAGCCCGCCGCCGTTTCAGCCGCGGGGTATTACGAACAGTACCGGAAGGCCAAGCACGGTCTCGCCGAGGTCAGGGAAGAAATCGCCCGGGGAGAGCGGGAACTTACGCGGCTGGGACAAACCCTGGAGCGTCTTTTAAGGGAAACCAACCCCCTCATCCTCCACAAGCTCATCAGGAACAAGGGGGGCAAGGCCCCGGCTGCCGCGGACCGGAAGCGGCCCGGTTTGTCCTTCCGCCGCAATGACTGGCTCATCATGGTAGGGCGGGACGCAGCGGAAAACGACGCCCTCCTCCGGGGCTGCGTCAAAGGCCGGGACGTTTGGCTTCATGTCCGGGACTTTCCCGGTTCCTACGTGTTCATCAAACAACGGTCCGGAAAGACCGTACCCCTGGACATACTTTTGGACGCGGGGAACCTGGCCCTCTTTTACTCCAAAGGCCGGGGAAACGGCGAAGGCGATCTGTTCTACACCCAGGTTAAGTACCTTCGGCGGGTCAAAAACGGGCCCAAAGGCTTAGTCATCCCCACGCAGGAAAAGAACCTGCATATAAAGGCGGATCCCCGACGGTTAAAAGAACTGGAACGCTGCCGGGTGGAAACCTAA
>JAIRSS010000241.1 GCA_031255315.1 Spirochaetaceae bacterium | reverse complement strand
GGGGAGTGTAATTTGGGTATTGCTTCCAATATCGAATCCCCTATTTCCCGGCCCTCCGAGGAATGGCCCAGCTTTCGGGAGGGGCGGGCTTCGCCGTGAAAGTCGCTGCCTTCGGTAACGGAGAGGCCGAGGGATCTTCCCAACGCTTCAAGGCGCACACAGGAACGGAACTTAGCGGCGGGATGCCACGCCTCAAGTCCGTCCAACCCCCGATCCTTTAAGCTTTGTAAAAATCCCGGAAAACGGCCCCAGGCGATGTAGAGGGACATGGGATGAGCCAGGACCGCGATTCCCTTTGATTCCTTGATGAGCGCCGCAGCCCGGTCGAAGGTCAGCCCCTGCTTGGGGACATACAGGGGCTTTCCCCGGCTCAGGTACTGGGCAAACGCCTGCTCTTGGGTTCGTACCAGGCCCCGGCTGACCAGAAAGGCGGCAAAATGAGGCCGGCCTACGGAACCGCCGCCGGAAAAAGAACGGACCTCCTCATAGTCCACCGTTATACCCATCGTGCGGATTCGTTTCAGGATTTCCTGATTCCGTATTTCCCGCGAACGGGCCAGGAAGTCCACGGCGGCAAGAAAAGCCGGGCTGGGCCGGGTTAAGCCCAGCCCCAGGAGATGGAAGTCCCCCTGAGCAACGGGCCAGGCAATTTCCATTTCTATCCCCGGGATAAACCGGATAGAATACTTCGCCGCGCTTTCCGCCGCGCTCTTTAAGCCCGTTATGGTGTCATGGTCCGTCAAAGCTATGGCCGAAAGCCCTTGCTTCGCGGCGGCGGCAATAAGGTCTGCCGGGCTCATGTCTCCATCGGATGCGTTGGAATGGGTATGCAAATCGATCATAACTGATGAACAGCCTATCATATTGTAGTATGTTAGAGTATCCCGTTGACTGTTCGACAGGGTGAGCATAAAATAGAAATAATGGGGGAAAGGGTGGTCGGTAAGTGAATTTTGCGTTTAAATGCGGCATAAGCGTCATTTCATCCTCTAAATTCGCCGCCGGCTCTCCGGGCGGGGGCGAAAATTTCCCCGCCGGGGCCGTGGGGGAGAGAGGGCGTGCGGATGTTCCGGTCCTGACGGGTCACGCGAAGGGCTCTTCCGAGACTCCCGCGTCCGTTTCTGTACGACTGAAAAAGACGCGGGGCTTTTTCCCTTGTAAACCGGAGGTTGAGCTTTATGTTTAGACTGTTGCCCTACCGGAGCGGGTCTGTTATTTATTTTCAGGGCGATACATCGGATAAGATATATATCGTTCAAAAAGGGGGCATCAGGATAACGTACCAGGATGTCGAAACCGGCAACGACGAGCATGAGACATTGCAGCCGGGGGAATTCTTCGGCGTTAAATCGGCGTTGGGCCGGTATAATCGGGAGGAAACCGCCGTTGCCGTTCAGGATTCAGTGGTCATGGGCATGACGTCCGGCGAGTTTGAGCAGTTCGCCGGGGCGAATACCCGGATTATAATGAAGATGCTCAAGGTGTTTTCAAACCAACTGCGGCGCGTACACCGGCAGGTTACAAACCTTATGGCAAATGAAGAGCAGCCGAATCCTGAAGCCGGACTTTTCAGCGTAGGGGATTATTACCTGAAGAACAAGCGGTATGCCGAAGCCCGGTATGTATTCAGCAGGTATCTGGCCTATTACCCCTCCGGCGCTAACGCCGGCAAAGCGGTAAAGCGGCTTGAAGCAGTGAAAGCCGCGCTGTCGAGAAGAGGCGTACAAGCCGTCCCGCCCGTTCCCGCTGATACGGACTTTACCGTAGATTTTGGGGATGATTTTGATTCGGGAACAACTTCCACCGCGTCCGCCTCCGAAGAGCCCGATACCGCCAAAGCCTATTCCTATGCCGCAAGTCTTATCGCTCAGGGAAAGTATCAACAGGCATACACGGCGCTGCAAGGAATAATCGAATCCGGTGCGGAGCCGGAATATGCGGTACAGAGCAGTTTTGACCAGGGACGCTGCCTCTTCTTTATGGGACAAACCAACGAATGCATTCAGCATTTGAACCGGGTAATTTCCACGTATCCCAAACATCCCCAAGTGGGGGCCGCCCTTTTCTTTTTGGGTCAGGCGTATGAAAAGATGGGCCTTCGGGCGCAGGCGGCGGCTTTTTATAAAAAGGTACTGAGTATCGTTACCGATGAAACAAACAGGGTCTACGTGAACGCAAAACAGGCCCTGGAAGCTATGGTGGATTAAGATGGCTATGGATATTTCGGTCTTCAGCCGCTTTGCGCGGACGTTTCAGCCAGGAGAGATGATTTTCGCCGAATACGAACCGGGGGAAACCTTTTATATGATCCAATCAGGCAGGGTAAAACTGGTTAAGATTGTCGGAGGTTTTGAAAAGACCCTGGATATTCTGGAACCCTCGGATATGTTCGGGGAAATGGCTATTCTGGAAAATTCACCCCGGTCCGCCACCGCCATAGCGGTTGATAAAGTCGTTGTTTTAGAATTCAACCGCCAGAATTTTGAAATTTTGATGACCGGCAACCCGCAGGTAGCGTTAATGCTTCTCAAAACATTCGCCAAACGCATCTTTGATTCCAAACGCAAATTTATGATCCTTACCCTGGAGGATCCGCAAGTGAAGATCGCGGATGTCTTCCTCATGCTTGATGAAAGCAGTCAAAATCTTGACCGCAGCACCGAACGCCGGGAATTTAAGACAACCGTGGACGATATAGCCCATTGGGCGGGTATGGGGATCGATGAAACCAGAGACGTCTTGAACCGTTTCGTTCAACAGCGGCGCGTGGAAGTATACTCCGAAAGAATCGTCGTTAAAAACATTGCCGATTTTTCCCGTTTTGTTAATTCCCGCCGCAAGCAGTAACGATCCGCAGGAAGAAACGCA
>JAIRSS010000213.1 GCA_031255315.1 Spirochaetaceae bacterium | reverse complement strand
AATGATCCGGTCTGTACCCAATAGTCATCGTAGACCCTGGTTTGAGGCACGGGAGCGGGCTTCGTACTGGCCGCAGGAGTCGTCCGGCGGGGGGCCGGTGCCGGCGGGGTCTGCCGCCGCTCGGGAACGGCGGCGGTCCGGGCCGCGGGGGCCGGGGTATCGGGGACCGCCGCGGTGGAGGGTTTGGGAATATCGATGACCACCTGGTCCTCCGTTTTTCCCTCCGGTGGGGCCGTCCGTACCGTCTGATTCGGATTTTCTCCGTAAATATAAAATACGTTTTCCTGTATCGCCGTGGCCGTGGACGGCGGAGTTTGAAGCCCCTGCACATCTTCGGAATTTTTAACCATATCCGCGGCGTCCACCGATACCGGCTGCCGGCCCTGCTCTTCCCTTCCCACGGAAGAAACAGCCGCCGAAACGGGGGGAGAGACCGCAGCCTCACGGGGCGAGGCGGTTTGGGGTGTAACTATCAATATAGAGGCTCCTATAACAATAACGAGAAACACGCCCACCGAAACCGCCACCAGCAGTAATTTTTTCTTTTCCATATCAGTTAATCCCCGAACTATTCCCTGGTATTTTGAGGCGGGAGAGAATCTCGTTTATCCGGTTCTCTAAACTCCGCCGGTACAGGGGCGCGCAAAAATTAAAACACCCCTTGTTATCTATGATATAAATATCGGCTTTTTCGGTTAAATATTGAGACATGAAATTTTTTTGACTTTTGAACCGCCGGATAAGCTGAAGGGGAGGGAGCCGGTCCCGTTTCCAGGCCCGGAAAAACCGGGTCAGCGCCGGCGCCCGGACCAGGATGATACCATCGAGCTCCCCAAAGGCAACGGACCGGTGGAGCAGCGCCGCGTTGATGACCCCCGGCTTTTCCCCGCCCCGGATCCATTCGCTGGTCATCCGGTTTACCCCGGGATGGACAATCGCTTCCAGGGCGGCCAATTCCTCCGGCCGTCCGAAAACCCGCTCCCCCAGGACGCGGCGGTCTATGGTCCCATCCGGTCCCCGCAGGGAAGCCCCAAACCGTTTCAGAATGGCATCGGCCTCGGCCTCGATAACCCGGTGTCCCAGCTTGTCCACATCCAGGACCTCAAAGCCCCGCGCTTCCAGAAGCCGGGCGATGTAATTTTTTCCCGCGCAGTAGCTGCCCGTAAGGCCGATGAGCGTTTCCCTGGTCCTGGTGTCCGGTGCCATGCGCTAGTGGAAATCGCCCCAGCGCCGGCCGGTCTCCACGCTGACCCGGAGGGGAACCGTAAGGGTTACGGCGTTTTCCATTTCTTCCCGGACCATCTTAACCGCGGCCGGGGCTTGGGCCTTGGGGACTTCCAGGATGAGTTCATCGTGGACCTGGAGGAGGAACCGGGCGGGGCTGCGCCGTTCCGTAAGCGCCCGGTCCAGCTTGATCATGGCGATTTTAACAATGTCCGCAGCGGAACCCTGGATGGGGGTATTGACCGCCACCCGCTCGGCGGCGTTTTTTTCAGTCTTGTTCCGGGAATTGATAGCCGGGATGCGGCGGCGGCGGCCAAAGATCGTTGAGGCGTATCCGGTTTCTTCGGTCTTCTTGATGAGATCGTCAATGAACCGGCGTATGCCTGAATAGGTCTTAAAATAGGCTTCGATGAAGGAAGCCGCGTCAGTACGGCTTATGCCCAGTTCTTTGGCAAGCCGGAAGGCGCTCATCCCATACATGACCCCAAAGTTGATGACTTTTGCGATGCGCCGCTGATCCGGCTTTACCTCCTCTTCGGGAACGCCGAAGATGCGGGCCGCGGTCCGGGCGTGGACATCCTTCCCTTCCTGGAAGGCGGCGATAAGGTTCTCGTCTCCGGAAAGGTGAGTCAGGATCACCAGTTCTATCTGGCTGTAATCGGCGGAGATGAGGACCTGCCCGGGCCCGGCGGTAAAGGCCTCCCGGATGCGCCGGCCTTCCTCGTCCCGGATGGGGATGTTTTGCAGATTGGGTTCCCGGCTGGAAAGGCGGCCTGTGGCGGTGCCGGTCTGGACAAAGTTGGTGTGGAGGCGGCTCTCCGCGTCCGCCAGCTTGGGAAGCGCGTCCACATAGGTGGATTTGAGCTTGGCAAGGACGCGGTGGCGCAGGATCAACGCCGGAACCGGGTCTTCCCGGGCCAGCTCCTCCAGAACGGCCATATCGGTAGAGTAGCCCGTCTTGGTCTTCTTCCCCGGAGTAAGCCGCCGCTCGGTAAACAGCACATCCTGAAGCTGTTTTGGAGAACCCAGGTTGAATTCATGCCCCACGGTTTCGTAGGTTTGCGCTTCGATATCCTGCAATTCCTGGGCAAGCTCGGTTCCGTAGTTCTCAAGGACCGGTTGTTCTATCCTGATCCCGGCCCCTTCCATTTCCGCAAGGATGGGGAGCAGGGGCATTTCCATATCCGTAAAGAGCTTCCCCGCTCCGGTTTTCTGAAGCCGGCCTTCCAAATACCGCATCATCCTGAAGGCGAAGTCCGCGTCCTCCCCGGAATAGCGGGCGGCCGTCTCCAGATCCACATCGGCAAAGACGCCTCCCTTGGGGACTATTTCATTATAGGCGACGGGGGCGCAGCCGAAGCGGGCGGAGGCCAGGGAATCCAGGGAATAGGTATTCCGCTCCGGGTCGTCGAGCCAGGCGGCGACCATCGTGTCCCATATCCTGCATCTCCACCGGGGCAGGCCCCAGCCTCTCGATACCTCATAATCGTATTTGGCGTTATGGGCGATGACGGTCATATCCGGGTCCGCAAGGATAGGGGCCAGGGCGTTTCGCACGCCGGCGGGATCAAGAAAGGGGGATCGCTCATCACCGGCGGATGCGGCGGCGGGTTCGGCGGCGTCCGCCGGGGTCTTACGCCGGTGGCCCGCCACAGGCACATACACGGCTTCCCGAGGACGCACGGCCAGAGAGACGCCGACAGGGTGGGCGTTCCACGCGTCCAGGGAATCGGTCTCGAAATCCAGGGCCAGGAGCTTTTGCTTCCGCGCCTCCGCAAGGATTTTTTCCAGTTCATCCATATCCAGAACCGCCCGGTATCTGCCCTCCCCCAGGAGCGCCGGATCCGGCGCGTCAGGCGGATTCTGTATATCCGGCGTATCCGCCGGGGCCGGTCCGGCTTTTTCCACGTCGGGGTCCAGGGCAAGGGCGCTCTGACGGACGCCTTCCCGGTACAGAACCCGCGCGCCCGCCCGCCGGTCCACCTTGTCCAGGGAAAGTTCTTCTAGGCCGGTGATTGGCAGGGGAACATGACATTCCAGCGCGATGAGGGACTTAGAAAAATAGGCGCTCTCCCGGCCTTCAGCCAGTTTTTTCCCCAGGGCGCCTTCAATTCCGGCTATATTATCGTAGATTCCGTCAAGCGAACCATAGCGGGCCATGAGCTTAACCGCGGTTTTTTCGCCCACTCCCTTAACGCCCGGCACATTGTCGGAACTGTCCCCAGTGAGGGAGAGGAGGTCCAGCACACGGGCCGGGGGTACTCCCCATTCAGCCTTTACCTCATCAGGACCAATGAGTTCATACTGCTGGCCGCCGGATCTTCCCTCAGCGCCCGTCTTGAACGGGCGGAGCGTCCGCACGCCGTCCCCGACGAGTTGGAGCAGGTCCTTGTCAGCCGAAATGATATAGCACGGGCGGCCTTCCTCCCGGCAGCGGCTTGCCAGGGTGGCGATGATGTCGTCCGCTTCGTAGCCTTCCGCATACAAGACCGGGACCCCCAGGGCGCGGAGGGCCTCTTCCACCAGGGGGACCTGGGCGTGCAGGTCCTCCGGAGCTTTTTGCCGGGTAGCCTTGTATTGGGGGTACATCTTGTGCCTGAAGGTGGGGGTCCGTGAGTCGAACGCCGCGGCCAGATACCGGGGTTTTTCGAGGCCGCCCTGCGCGGAGGCCCCGCCGTCAAGAAGGCTGACCAGGGTCCGGGCGACCCCGAACAAGGCGGATACGTTTTGGCCCCGGGCGTTCCGCAGGGGGCGGGATAAAAACGCAAAATAGGCGCGGTAAATTAATCCATAGGCGTCTATCAGGTAGAGGGGGCCTGGATTGCTGTTGTGGGGTAATTTTTCTG
>JAIRSS010000148.1 GCA_031255315.1 Spirochaetaceae bacterium | reverse complement strand
GGAAAGCGCCAAGCAATACCTCGATTTGTGGGCTGACTGGCGGGCGAAGGGCTACATCCCCGACGCCGCGACTGCCGCGGATTATCCTGAAACCAATGAATCCAGCTCCTCTCTGGTTGCTGGAAAGGTTGCTATGTGTATCATCTGGTCGAACCAGCTTTTGAACTATCAGAACGCCATGCAGGATACTCTTGATTTGATCGAGCTTCCCAATGCTGTGGCAAGCAACGGGTTGTGGGGCCAGATGAGCCAGATGATGGCGATTAACAAGAATTCCAGAAACGCCGAGAACGCGGCCAAGTTTATCAACTACCGGGTAAACGAGCCTTCGGTATGGGTGATCATGGGAGCGGATCCGGGAACTCCGGTTAATTCCGCCGCCCGGGCCGCCCTTCCCGCGTCCCCCATCACCGACAAAATAAACGCCTACCTGAACATAGCCGGAGCCCACAGCCGGAAACGGGATCCGAATATGCCCGGCGATTCCCAGTGGAACAGCCGGCTCTACAACATCGTCCAGAATGTGGCGTATGGACGGACTACTACCGCCCAGGCCGGACAGGAAATTGTTAGTTTGATCGCCGAGCTTACCCGCTAAGTTTGTCCGGTAACGCCGGGGGTCCGCCCCGCGGCGTTACCGTTTTTTTTGCCTCGCGCCGTCCGGCGGTCCGCTTCGGAAAAGCGCAGGAGAACAAGAAAGTTTTTCACAGTACGCCGGGGTTGAATCCTTGCCAAAAAGAGAGCGTTTTTTTCCGGAATTGCCGTTCCGTGAGCGCCATACAAGGCAGGGCGGGGCGTGTTGATCGGTACAGAACGCGGCGTTTGGAGCATCCGACGGGAGTATCATGCAATCACCGGAATTAAAAGAAGAAATCCGCGCTTCCGCCCTGAACGCGGGGTTTATCCGCGCCCGTATCCTTGCGCCGTTTGCGCCGCATACGCCGTTTGCATCGCATACGCCGTTTGCGCCGGATCATATCCCGGACAACCGCAGCCGGGGGGCGCCTTCCGCCTTGATAGCCGCGCTGCCGTATGGGAACCAGCGCCTGGAGGAGGACCCCGCCGCCGGACCTCCGCCGCCTGGAGCCGGCCTGATAGCTCCCTTTGCCCGGCGGAATTACTACCGGGAGGCGGTTCGGCGCTTGCAACGGCTGGCGGCGGAATTTCGCGCCCGCTATGGCGGAACCCGCTCAGATTACAGTATCCTCTGCAACTCACCGGTACCGGAAAAACCGCTGGCCCGCGCGTGCGGCCTGGGCGCGCTGGGACGGAACAGCCTCATCATCACCCCGGAAGCGGGGTCCCTGGTTATCATCGCCGGCATGACCCTGCCGTTGTCCCTGGAACCGGACCCTCCTCTTGCGCCGGATGAATCCTTCCCCTTGTGCAAGGCCTGCGACCCGGAACGGCCCGCCTGTAAGGAGGCGTGTCCTACCAACGCCGTCCGGGGAGACGGCGGGATAGACAGAGAACGGTGCGTCCAATGGTATGCTTCCGGGAACGGCCCGGTGGTACCGCCGGAGGTCGCCCGGCGTTGGGGCAGGCGGCTGTACGGCTGTACGGCGTGTCAGGACGCCTGCGTAAGAAACCGGCGGCCTGTTCCGGGGACGCTGACCCGTGAGGGGCCGCTCCCGGCATACTTGGACTGCCAGGAACTCATGACGGCCTCGGATGAAGCGCTTGCGGCCCGGTTCAAAGGCTCGGTCTTGGGGCTTTCCTGGCCGGGCCCGCGGGGGATCAGGCGGAACGCCCGGCTGGTGTGGGAACAGGACCCCGAAGGCGATCCCGGATACGGAAGGATTACTTCCTGGCCGGGGTTTCCCTGACGCTCCGGGAAATTTGGGTGCGAATGCCGCTCAAGGCGGCCCGGACCTCCTCAATACCCGAATACCCGTTTAGACCAGAACGGACAGGTATTTTTTGCGGGATGTTACCAGGGATTTGAGTTCCGCGAGCATGGCCGTGTCTACTTCCTCGGCAATGGGAAAAATATACCGGACCGTTTCTTCGGTGTAACGGCCGATAAATTTGGGATCATTGACAAAACCCAGGGAGATCATATTGGAGATGCGATCCGCCACCTTAAGAATCTTAGCGTTCAGGGAACCGGTTTCTTTTATACGGGTAAGAAAATCGCCTTTGGATTCGTCAGGATGCCGGGTTACTTCCAGAACCAGCTCGTAAACGGCGGGGCTTTCGTAGTCTATAGCCAGGAGAATGTTGTGGTTAAAGTTGGGAATATCCTCAATCAAATCATGCACAATAGCCGCTTTAAGGATGATCGAATCAATGTAGCCGTAATCTATCAGGGTCGCCATGGTATCCAGCTGATGCCGGAACATATTCCCGCCGCCTTCCCGTGTTTTCCCGATCAACGCAGTAGCCAACTGAATATACGGCGCAAGATGGGTTCCGTTAAGACGGAACATCTCCTCAGTAGTCATTCGCGCGCTCCCCTATACCAAATCCTGAATATACGATTCTAACGTCGCGGTCCGTTTTAGCGCTTCCTCCAGCTTCACCTTTTCCTGTTCCACCAATTCAGCCGGGGCATTTTTGAGGAAGTTTTCATTGGACAGTTTAGCCTGCAATCCCGTAATAAAATGAGTGTCTTTGGCCCGTTCTTTTAAAAATTTTTGCTTCAGAAGGATTAAGTCCACCGCGTCAGCAACGAACACAAGGGCCTCAAAGCCCGATCCCACAAGACCGATGGATCCCTTGTTCCGCGCCCGCTCCTCCGGGGGAACGGGCCGGGCGGATTCGGGAGGATTCTCCTCGGTCTCCAACTCTCCCATTCCCGCGAGAAGTTTGACAAGATCAGCGTTCTCCCTCAGAAAAGCCGTCCGGCCTGCGCCGCCTGTGCGGACTAAAACCCGCACCTTTTTATCGGGCGGTATGGTACACTCGCTCCGCAGCGTCCGCACCAGGGTAACGAGTTCCTGAATAAAGGCGAAATCCGCCTCCGCCTGGGGATACGAGCGGTTCTCGTCATACCTGGGGTAGGGGGCGTTGATGAGGAGTCCCGCCGTTTCCGCCGCCGCTCCTTTGTAGGGGAGCTTTCCGTAGATTTCTTCGGTTATAAAGGGGAGAAAGGGGTGCAGGAGCCGCAGCGATTCGGCAAGGACTTCAAGCAGTATCGTGACGGCCCGGTCCTTTTCGGCGTCATCCCCTTCCCGCAGGGAAAGTTTCGTGGCCTCCACATACCAGTCGCAAAAGTCGTTCCAAAAATATTCGTAGGCGCTTTGGGCGGCGTCGTTGTAACGATACGAGAGCAGCGCATTGGTGATGGCCCGGGCGGCGGTCCCAAGCCGGGAGCGTATCCATTGGTCTACCGGCAGTAACGAAGGGTCTTTCACCACATTCCTGCCTTCTAAGTTCATCAGGATGTAACGCGCCGCGTTCCAAACTTTGTTGGCGAATTTGGACCCAAGCTTGAAGGACCCCTCGTCTATCAGAATATCCTGGCCTTGAGCGCACATGAACGCCAGGGTGAATTTCAAGGCGTCGGCGCCGTATTTGTCCACCATCTGTAGGGGATCAAGCCCGTTCCCCAGGCTTTTGCTCATCTTCCTTCCTATTTTGTCCCTGATAAGGCCGTGTATATAGATGTCCCGGAAGGGGGCCTTGCCGGTAAACTCGAGTCCCGCCATGATCATCCGGGAGACCCAGAAGAAAATGATGTCGTAGCCCGTTACCAGGGCCGTAGTGGGATAGAAGCGCTCAAAATCAGACGCCGCCGGCGCGGCACCGGACGCATCTTCCGGCCAGCCCAGAGTGCTGAACGGCCAGAGCCAGCTTGAAAACCAGGTGTCCAGCACATCCGGGTCCTGTTCGATTTCGGAGGATCCGCAATGGGAGCAGGAAGCAGGGTCCATCCGGGAAACCGTCGTCTTGCCGCACTTCTTGCAGTACCAGGCGGGAATACGATGCCCCCACCAAAGCTGGCGGCTTACACACCAGTCCCGGATGTTTTCAAGCCAGTGCTGGTAGGTGTTTTTCCACTTCCGGGGATAGAAGATAATATCCCCGTTACGCCAGGCCGCCAGGGCTTTTTCGGCCAGGGGCTTCATCCTGACAAACCACTGTTCGGAAAGAAACGGTTCTATCACCGTATTACACCGGTAACAATGGCCTACCGAGTGGGTGATGTCTTCTTCTTTAACGAAGAAGCCCCCGGCTTTCAGATCAGCCAGGACCATTTCCCGGGCCTCCGCCGCCGTACAACCCCGGTACTTTTCCGGCGCCGCGTCGTTGAGCCGTCCGTCTGGACGGAGTATATTGATCACCGGAAGATTGTGCCGCCCGGCTATTTCCCAGTCGTTTGGATCGTGGGCGGGGGTGATCTTTACCGCTCCCGTACCGAATTCCCGGTCCACATACGCGTCGGCTATCACGGGGATGTTCCTGCCCGTCAAGGGAAGGGCCAGTTCCCGGCCCGGGAGGCCCGTATACCGGGGATCATCAGGATGGACCGCCACCGCCGTATCCCCCAGGAGGGTTTCCGGGCGGGTAGTGGCTATTTCTACAAAGCCTGGCCCATCGCCGCGGGGGTAACGGATATGATACATCTTCCCGGTCTGCTTCTCGTGTTCCACCTCGTCGTCCGAGAGGGCGGTACCGCAGGAACAACACCAGTTGACCAGGTAATGCCCCTTGTACAGGAGGTTCCGCTCGTACAGGGTAACGAACACCTCCCGTACCGACCGGGAAAGCCCCTCGTCCAGAGTAAACCGTTCCCGCGACCAGTCCACACTGGCCCCAATCCGGGCTAACTGCGTAGAAATTATGGCGTGATGTTCGCTCTTAACTTTCCACGTCTCTTCCACAAACTTTTTGCGTCCCAGCTCATGGCGGCTTACGCCCTGTACCTTGAGTTTCTTCTCCACCACATTCTGCGTAGCTATTCCCGCGTGATCCGTACCCGGCACCCAGAGGACAGGCTCCCCCCGCATACGATGAAAACGGATGATGATGTCCTGGAGAGTAATGTTGAGTCCATGCCCCAGGTGAAGGACTCCGGTAACATTCGGGGGCGGGATGACGATTACATAGGGATCGCCTGTTCCTTCTTTGGGCGTAAAGGCCCCGCTTTCCTTCCACTGAGCATAAATTCTATCTTCAAATTTTTTAGGAGCATAGGCTTTTTCCAGTTCAACCGCCCTCATTTTCAACCGCCTTTATCAGGATCTTTCTATGTTTCTGCTATAAAAGACGCACCCCGGAATATCGGGGTATGCTTTATGGCCACAGATTGTTCATAATCACGTGAGGCTGTTCCAAAACTGAAGTTCTGGAACAGCCTCTATAGTATCGTATTGAAGGAAACAGTGCAATGCGT
>JAIRSS010000139.1 GCA_031255315.1 Spirochaetaceae bacterium | reverse complement strand
GCGGCCAGGGCCGTCCGTTTTTGTTTTGGAACAGCCGCTGCCAATAGGAATTTTCGATTGACATAACGCAATTATTCGGCATAATTAAATGACCATCGAATCGTTTGAAGGGCTTGACGCGCGTCAAACTTCGATAAACCTATACGGCAAAGAACCGTGCGGGGACTATTCCGTTTGTCCGGGGACACGGGCTCAACAGCGGGCTCTGAACTTTGGATGACGGGATTTTTCCGGAAGGTTCTTTAAACAAGGAGAATGTATGAAATCAACGTACACCAAATGGGGGCTTCTGATTTTGATGCCCATTATTGCGTTAGCGTCCTGCTCGAAGCGGGACAGCGCGGCTGAGGGCGGCGCGCTTGAACTGCGGGTTCTGAATTATCTGGACCTGACCAGCGCCAACAGTTCAGACGAAATTACCAAGGTGTGGGACGCCTTTAGCCAGGCTAATCCGGACGTCAGGGTAGTGCGGGAGGATTTGTTTAATGAACCCTTCCATAACAAAGTGGAAGCCTACGCCGCGGCGGGCCAACTGCCGGACGTTATCTACGCCTGGCCGTCGGGAAGGTCAACCACCCTTCATACCCAGAAGCTGCTGAAAGACCTCTCGCCGCTGATTCAGGCTGAAGGCTCCGCCTATGTCTCGGAATTCCTTCCCGGCGCGTTGGATCCTGCCGCACAGGGGGGCGGCTATGTCGCCATTCTGCCCCGGGCGGTTACGTCAAGCCACGCCTTTTACGTGAATACCGAAGTCCTGGCCGACGCGGGCCTGACTCCGGCAACGACCTATGACGAACTGAAAGCTCAGGTCCCGGTCCTCAAGGCCAAGGGGTATGATACGGTTCTCATGGCAAACCAGGAATCCTGGGTCATGCAGTCCTGCCTCTTCTCCCTGATTGCCGGACGGTTTGGCGGGGAGAACTGGGATCAGGCCATCCTTTCGGGAGCCGCCAAATTTACGGACCCTGATTTTGTGAACGCCCTTGCCTTTATTCAGGCTATGTACGCCGACGGCGTACTGTCCCAGGCCACCCTTTCCACCGATTACGGCAGCGTTGTCGGCCAGTTTGGGACAAACCGGGGGGCCTACCTTATTGACGGCGACTGGCGGGTCGGGGCCTTTATCACCGACAGCTCGACCGGCCAGGCGGTTATCTCCCCGGACCGGCAGGAGAAGATTCAGATCACCGTGTTCCCCGATATTCCCGGCGCGAAGCTGAACAGGACGACTTCCGGCATCCTGGGGACCGGCTGGGGCATGAACGCCAATATAGAAAGCGGTTCCGATAAGGAAAAAGCCGCGTGGAAGCTCGTTAACTGGCTTTCGGGCAAAGAGATCCAGACGTGGCTTTTGGAAACCGGCGGTATCGCCACCCCGACTATAGTAACCATTGACGTCGGGAGCTTGAATATGGAGCCGATGCAGAAGGCTATCAGTAATCTGGGCTCTCAATACTCCACGACAACGGCGGTTATCGACGGGGTGTTCCACAGCGATGTTTTCAATCCCCTCAACGACGGATTACAGGAACTCGGCCTTGGAACCAAATCCCCGGAACAGGTCGCGATGGATGTACAGCAGGCGTTTGATAATTGGAAAAGGGCTAATCCCTAGGATCCTGTTGCGCTTGGGGATTTTTGCGCCGCCAACAACGCAAAAATCCCGATTGTCCGGCATCCGTTACGCATGACTAATCTGGCCGGATAGGAAGAAGGTATATGGAAAAGAGGTTGTCCGTTCCGCGTGCAGCCTCTTTTTAGTATATAAGCGGAGTTTGTACCACGCGAAGGAGCTTTTGATGAAAGAACTGACGGCGAAAAGCGAACAGCGGCTGGCGTATATCATACTGGCCGCCCCCGCAGTACTCATTTATTTTTGTGTAATGGCCTTTCCCACCATATTTTCGGTAGTGCTGAGTTTAACCAACTATAACGGCGGACGGATTTTCGGCAACTCCCGGATGGGTTTCGCGGGGATTGCCAGTTATATTACGATATTCAAGGATTCATACTTTTACCTGGCCCTGAAAAACAACATGCTTATCGTATGTATATCCGTATTCGGGCAAATTCCCCTGGGCTTTATCCTGGCCTATATTTTGTCCCGGAAACTGGTGCGGGGGACCGATTTCTTCCAGACCATGATATACCTGCCCAACGTTATTTCCGCGGTTATCATCGGTATTCTGTTCAAAAGTTTCTACCAAAGCCAGGACAGCGTTTACATGGAAATTGTCCGGTTTTTTAATCCAAAAGCCGAGTTTACGATCAACCAGTATCCTATGATTCCGGTCCTGGTGGTCATGCTCTGGATGTATACCGGGATGTACGTGATCATCTTCCTGGCCAATCTTCAGCGTATTGACGTTTCTATCATTGAGGCGTCCAAGATCGACGGCGCCACCGAACCCCAGGCCCTCTGGCATATCATTCTTCCGGCTCTTTCGGGGGTCATTGTTACCAGCGCGATCCTGGCGATTTCCGGGTCCCTTAAGTCTTTCGATCTCTTGTTCGTGATGACCCAGGGAGGGCCGGCCCAGCGGACCAGCGTACTCTCCCTGTATATGTACAATAAGGCGTTCCGGGGCGCCCCCAATTACCCCCTGGCAAACGCTATTTCCACGGTCATGGTGATTATCAGTTTTATCCTCATCGGCGTAACCCGCAGCGTGGAAAAAAAATTCGGCGGAAAGGAGTAGGATATGGCGGATGTACGCGAGGGGAATATTCCCGCAAAGACTATCATTTATATCGTGATGGGCGTTTTTACCGTTCTGGCTATTTATCCCATCATCTGGCTGGTTATCCAGTCCTTTAAGACGACCCAGGAATACCTGACCACCAGCAAACTGGCGTTGCCGAAGGTCTGGTTTACCGGCAACTATCCCTACTCCTGGCGGATAGGCAACTTCGGCATTCTGTTGCTGAACAGCATCTTTTATACCCTGGTTACGGTAGTTGCGGTGGTGGTTTTAGGGTTTATGGCAAGTTTCGCCTTTGCGAAAATAAAGTCCAGGGCGACTCCGATTCTGCACGGGATTTTTATCATCGGCATCCTGCTTACCCTGCAATCCATCATGGTGCCCCTCTTCCTCATGGTGAACGCGGTGGGGCTTTACAACACCCGTCTGGGGGTGTTGATTCCCTACATCGGCCTGGGGCTTCCTATGGGAGTGTATTTGGGGACTGAATTTATCAGCGGCATCCCCGAAGCGCTTATCGAATCGGCCCGCATTGAGGGGGCCAAGTATCTTAAAATTTTCAGCAACATTATTTTCCCCATGACCGCTCCGGTAGCCATGACTGTGGGGATTCTGACTTTTACCGGCACCTGGAACGAGTTCATGCTCATCAACATCCTCAGTTCCAGCGACCTTATCAAATCCATCCCTGTCGGGGTCAACCGTTTTTCCGGAGCTTTGGCTTCGGATTACGGGAAACAGTTCGCGGCCCTGGTTATCGGTATGGTGCCCATGCTGCTGTTCTACCTGGTTTTCCGCAAGCAGATTACTAAGGGGGTTGCCGCGGGGGCGGTCAAAGGGTAAAGCCCCGGCGCTAAAGCAGAAAACCGCCCGTCTCCGGTTATACGCGGGGGACGGGCGGAATGAACCAATCCGGCGGCCCGCTTCGCTCCTCGCAATGACCCCGCCTTTTTCAGGGGGAATCAGCAGTGGATTTTTACCACATGAGGCTGTTCCAAAACTTCAGTTTTGGAACAGCCTCCAGATTTAGAGACAGCCGCCGCTGGGTAACCCTTTTATAGCATCCTCAAACCATATAAGCCGCTCCGCTCCGCCTTTCCCCGACCTCCAAAGCTGGCTACAGGGAAAGTAGTTTCATCTGGTATTCGGCCGTCCAGGAGGCTTTCCCTTTCAGAACAACCGGGCTTACCGGAAGGACGCAGGTAGATTGATAGAGCGATACGTTTTTACCATGAACAGGGCAAGAAACCCTCGTGGGGTGTATATGGACGGTGAAGTTCCGGTTCGATTCCAGCGTGATACTCACCTCATTTTTAAGGTCCCGCAATTCAACGCCGGCGGTATCCGCTATGGTTCCTTCTGCCCCGGGGAGGGCGTTTTTTACCTCGCCGCCGGGCTTCAGAACACGCTGATAATTTTCCCCCCCGCCGGGAAAGGCTAGATCAAGACGGGGGACAAAGTTGAATGTGAGTTCTTTACCGCCCCGGTTGGTCAGAAGGTACATGACCGAAAGGGCGTCTTGGGTAAGGCGGTAGGTTTTCTCTATTTCCACGGAACCTAAGGGCAAAGCCTCATTGGGAGGAAGGCGGAAACAGGCTTTCTTGTGGGCCTTGTCCACTCCGCAGACTTCGTAGCGCTCCAGGGCGCAGCAACGGCCTGGAAACCCGCCGGGCTGCCGGTCCGCTGCCAGGGCTTCGGGAGGGAAGCCGGGAGGCGTCAGAAAATCGGCGAAACCCGTCCTGAGGCGGCGGGAAGCGGCGCTTTTTTCCTGATTTTCCATGGTGGCAAGATAATTCCAGGTTTTAGGCAGATAATCAAACTCAAAAATTCCGGCGCCCAGGGTCTTTATGTAGCAGTTGATATATTCGTCCTGGAATAGGTATTCATCCTCCCCGTCAAGATCAAAATCCAGCGTCATCAGGGAAGGGATAAAAACACCCTTTTCGCGGGTGATCTTCTCGGCACCGAGCAGGGCCCGGTAGGCGGCGTGCCTGACCGTATTCCGGTATATCCCGCCCTCCGGCCTCCGGTAGAAGGAATCTAATCCTTGAGCCTTCCAGAGGGACTCTCTCGCGTTGCGTTTACGGGCCTTATCCCCCCGTAATTGGTTAATAAGGACGTGGATGAACATCATCTTGGCATAGATGCGGTTCGCTTCGGGGTATGTAATGAGAAGCTGCCGGGAAGACGCGTCAATTTGAGGCATACCGTTTTCGCCGGACGAATCTTCCGCCGGTTCTCCCTCAAAGGAATCGGGAAAATAGGCTTTTGTCAGTCCTTGCCGGCTCTTATATAACTTTATGGGCGTATTAAAGTCCGCAAAAGACGCGCACCGGGAAAGTTCCTCAAAAAGACAAAACAGGCCGTCTTCGATTTCTTGGATGCCGCCGCTTCTCTGGAACCATTGCTCTGGAAACGCCGAAATAACCCGCCTCCCTCCCGGAGGAATCTCCCCGGCGAGTTGTTCCACCGTCCGGGCCAGCTTCCCCGCGGTAAAATTCCCGGTTAAGCGGCTTGAAATAGGGAATACCGTGATGAGCTTACCCTGATCCTCCGTTATATGAGGGGTATACAGGGCCTCGCCGGTCAATCCGGCCCGGATAAACTGCTCCTCCCGGAGAAAGGTATACCCTATGCCGGAGTTATGCAGAATCCCCGTAAGACTCTGATCCCAAGCCAGGGCGGGCAGCCAGCAACCCTGGGGGCGTTTACCGAATTCTTTCCTTATGTACGTAGTCATAAGCTCAATCTGACCAAGTTTATCCGTCAAGGGAAGCAATGTCAGCAAGGGTTCATAAAACGCGCCTCCCAGCAATTCCACCTGTTTCCGGGCTACAAGGTTCTCTACGAGGGAGAGATATTCTGAATGAGCCTTATCAAGCCACTGGAGCAAAAAACCGGAATGGTACAAAACCGCCTGTATTTTAGGAAATTTATTTAATACCGTAATAAAGGGTTTTAGTTTTTTCGAATAAAAAAGTTCTAATTCATCATCTCCCAGCCCGTACGGAACATGATTATGAGAACCTATAATCAACGTTAAGGGATCGCACGCTTTAGTTATGCTCATAGTTTATCTTCGACTATTTTACGATGCAATTTTAGACTGCTTTCTCCGATATGAGCCGTTGAAACCAGGAAAACTACGAAAAAAACCCCAGGGAGTCTGTAGAATTGTATTCATCCTATGGAAGGCCTATTTTCCCGCCAGAATCTGCAAAAGCAGGGATCCAACCGAAGAAAAAATCAGCGACATAAGGCCCATAGATATGAAGAGGAGGGGTCTTCCCCTCAGGGTAAAAGGAATCCGTTCCAGCGACGAACGCCGGTGTATATCCCGCAGGATAAAGACCGCCGCCGCGCCGCCCAGGGAGAACCCCAGGGAAAGGACCGCCGCTTCCAAAAAGGAACCGGCGAGACGCAGGGTTACGATAACGGCGGCTATGAGAAGCCCCTCGTAAGCGCTCACAGGAGGAAACAGGCCGGAAGGCGATACGTCTTCGAGTACCGGCGAAGGAATCCACGCGGCCATCCGGCCTCCGGGAACCAGGAAACGCCGGCTCAGGGCGTCAAGCCCTTTCCCCGCCGCCGTTATCAAGGGAAAGAGCAGAAAATATTCAAAATACCCCAGCGCCAAGGGGCTTAAAACATACGAAAAGAGAAGCCAGAAGAGGATCACCGAAAGGAAGAGCATTCCCCATTGAACGAGGGTGTTTCTCGTGAGCCGTTCAGGACGCTCGCCTACATCCTGTATTCCCAAACCCATGTGAAGCGGCAGATTAAGGGAAAAGCCCGCAAAAACCGCCAGGATAATACTATCGGTCATGGTTCCCCCCGGATTTTTCCACAGAATCCCTGCGGGTTTGGCGTTTTTTCTCCTGGCGGTACACGGCAAGCCCGTAACCGAAAAGCAGGAGCGCTCCGGCGGACCCGCCTACAATCTGGATGGGGAAGAGCGGGTTTTCCCTGTTGCCGAGTATCTCAACGCTGCCCCTCATCCCGCCGGGAAGCGAAAGGGAACCGAATCCCAATGGCTCCCGTACCAGGGCGAAGGCCAGGATCAAAAGTCCAAGCGTCAGGGCTTCGCAGGCGGCCCGTATCAGGGCGTCTTGAAGGGACGCGGTTTTAAGACGGGGAATCGACCCGGCGGCGATACAGTATACCGGCGTCAGCGTAATGAACAGGAACGTTTCCATCCCAAGGAACGGGCTTATAAGGCATACAATGAAGTGATAGAGGCTCCCCCAAAAAGTGGACACACAGACCAGCGCAAAGCCCTTCCCTTTTACCGGGAATACCGGAGAAGCAACGCGGAAAACCAGGGCGGTTAAGGCGTATACCCAGACTAACGCGCCCAAAGTTACCAGGGCAAAAGCGGTGCGGCTTGACGCGGTGATAAGAAGCCCGACGCCAATGAGGGTTGAAAGCGGCGAGCGGGAACCCCAAAAAAGATGATCTTGCAACGGTACGGTATTCAATTAATCCTCCCTGGCGCGGCGGAGCACGGCGTGGCTTGCCTCGATACGCCGGATATAGATACGAAGCTGCCCCTGGGGGATCCGCTGAAAAACCGCCTCCCCATGAAGGCTTAAAGGTATGAGGGAACCGGCCTTTCCATCTTGAGAAACCACGGTCAGGAACGGGGTAAAAACGCCGTCAAACGCTACGGTGAAGACCACCGCCCATTCCGGGGAATCAGCGGTGGTAAACCATGTTCCTGACTGGACGGCCCGGCCAGGCATACCCCAGGAAGAAAGGGGAGTTTCCAGACGTATTTCCTCACCCCGCTCGGCAAGGACCCTGTTCACTGAATTGAGAAGCATCGTATTCCGCACCGGCTGCATGAAGCCCCAAAGCACCGCGCTAACCACCATCAAACCAACCGTCCATCCGGCAAAAATCCCTATGCGTTTGACGGGGAACGGAATAGTTTTAAACTTCTGCGCGATCATAGCGGTCTCCCCGCCTCATTGGGAATAGAGTTATGGAAGATTCTCCTCTCTATGGACCGAATCACCGGGGTCAGAAGATTCAGCACGGCAACAGCGAAAAACGCTCCGTAGGGTTCGCCGCCCCGATACTGGAAGAAGAAGGTAAAAACGCCGCCCAAGAAAGCGACGATAAGCGCCCCCGTCCTGGTTTTGGTCCCCGACGCGGGTTCTACGGCCAAAAGAAAGGCGGCCGCTATGATTCCGCCTGAGAAAAACCCGTAGAGTATGTCGCCTTTTCCCAAACCTTCCTCCAATAACGCAATCTTCGGCATGGTTCTTATAAGGTCCGTGTTTAGGATGAAACCCGGCAAGGCGCCGAAAAAACGGACCAGAATGATGTAAACGCCCAGGAAAAGCGGGGCGATCCAGACCCGGCCAATCTGGGAAGCGGCGATTATAACGGTACCAAGCAGCAGGCCCAGAAGCCCCCGGTCCGCGACGATAGATGGGGCCAGCGAAAAGAGAAAGTTGATGTACCCTTCAGGCAATTCAGAACCGGTCAGGGCAAAGATCGTAGTGTTCAGAAATCCCGTGATATTCCCGTCAAGAGAACCGAAAAACGTAAGAATCTCCTCGGAAACGCGGATTCCCGTGTGGGAAACTCCCATCAAGGCTTTTTCAAACGGACCGGGCCAGGCAAACCGGACAAACAGCCAGCCCCCCAGGGCGGGATTCAGCCAGTTAGCCCCCAGTCCGCCGAAGCTCTGCTTGACCACTGCTATGGCAAAAACAGCCCCCAGGGCGGCAAGCAGGGGGTTTATTTGATTGGGCAGGAGCAGGGTAAGCACCAGGGCCGATGTAACCGCGCTCCCATCCCGCAGGGTACGGGTCCCGGTCATCCGGTTTATCACGAATTCCGCAACAAGGGCCGCCGCCGTCGCCGCAAACGCAAGGCCCAGAGAGGTAAAAGAATCAGTCAGAGACGATTGGAGTATTCCCAGCCCGGCGCAGACGCTTACTATCACCATCCGCGTCGTCGTGGAGCGGGCAAGATTTATCTGAGGACGCTGCAACAAAACCTGTGGAACCCGGTTGATCATATCAATTCTCCCCTATGCCGTATTGGATAATGGCGGTACTCAGCGGCAACCGGGAAGGGCAGACTACTTCACAGCATCCGCAGCCGTGGCATTCTCCAGCCCTGCCTATGTCGCCCTTCTTTCCGCTTATCAGGCGCCGTTTGTACAGTTCTTCCGGATCAAGGCCCACGGGACACACAACTCCGCATTCTCCGCAACTAATACAATCACGGCTTCGCCCCCCGCTGAACTGGGCGTTAAGAATGGCGAAAACCGCGGTGCTGGTTTTGGTCACCGGTTCGTCCAGATCCGTCACCAGCCGGCCCCGGAGCGGCGATCCCACCGCTATACGCTTCGGGGTCCCCACAAAACCGCCGCATTCGGCGAAAATATCCCTAAACCGCGTCCCTATCCTCGCTTTTATGACCCGGGGGGTTTTGACTGCCGAACCGCCGACCGCTATATACCGGTCCAGGATGGGCTTTTTAAATTTTACCGCGTCATGAACCGCCGCCAAGGTAGAAGGACTTAGCATGAGCAGAGACCCAAGCGGGACGTTTTCTTTGTTTTCGTACTGCCTGAGCACAAGTTCCAGTTCCCGCCGGTTCCGCTGAGGATACCGGGAACCGACGAGAACCAGGGACGCGGGGATATTCCAGTGTTCCGCCTCCGCCAAAAATCCGGCGCTCAAACTCTGCTCCCGGTGGGAAACGGCGAAAACAACGCGGGCCGCCCCGGCCGCGCGGGCGGCGATGGCGCTTCCCTCCACCACCGCCTTGAGCCGCTCCCTGCAAAGAACATAATCCGCCGCCAGCCAGGGATCGTCAAACACACTCCGGACCACCACGGTACGCGGCTCCTGAGCGGACGCGGGAACGGGAATCAACTCCGAAACCGGCCGTCCGGGCATTTCCATTTCGACTATACCGTAATCGGATATGATACGCTTGAGTTCGGCGGGGGAATGATCCTTCCACGGAAAAGCCTGTTCTTTTTTCCCCAATTTTTCAAAGGACCCTTCCATACGGATAACCAAAGCGTCGTTAGAATATCCCTCGGAAGTTTTCCAGGAAACCAGCTTAACCACCAAACCAGGGACTGTGGCGTAGATGTTCGCGGAACCCGGTCCCTGACCCCGGCCTATAAGCATTCCCTCCCGAACCCGGTCGCCCACCGCGACCGTAGGGGAAGCCCGCCCGCCTGAATGTTGAATCAGCGGGATTACTGAAAGACCGGGCAGAAAGGAGGTTATACTTGCGTCTCGCGACGGAGCCGAAGGATCATCAAACCGGATCCCTCCCCGGGGAAAAGAATAAATTTTCATGCGGCGATCCGTTTATCATTAAATATCAACGCGCCCCCTCCCTTTCGCTCTTTTCGGCCCAAACGAAACAGGAAAGGAAGGGCCGGGATTAAAATGAGCGCTATAGAAATCAAATCCCCCGAAGTATGGATAGAAGAATTTACCGCCGGGGTATACCCTGTCAGAAAATCCATAAGATCCGTCAGAGGGAAGGAGGGAAACTCCTCATACCCCTCTGAAGAAACAATCTCAACGCCGGTTTTGCCCGCGGCGTTGTCGTCTTCTCTGATAAGGCCGTCGTCTCCTATAGAATAGCGAGAATAGCGAGAATAGGGAAGATATTCAGGATGTATTTTGATTTTTTCCTGGTCTTCCAGGATCCGCATAGAGAAAGAGCGCTGAAAAGCCAGATGAGCCTCGTAATCCTCCGCATACAGAACCGGAACATCCTCCCATTTTTCTGTAACCGGCGCCGCGTTTGAGTCAGTCAGGATGTACGGCAGGACCAGCGCAAGAATCGCCGCCGGAACCCAAGGAAGGATGGTACGGGGATAGTTCCGCTGGAAATAACGGAAGAACGCAGAAATACGCGGGGCCGTTTTTTTAATGGGCGCCGGATGGAACCGCAGGTGGCCATTCCAGCGTGGTTCGATCAACAGAACGGCCCCGGTAACGCAGCAACACGCAAAAAGAACCGGTACCGCGGCTAAGACCGGAATATTCCCCATACAGAAGATCGCCCCGTAAACAGCAGCAAACACCAGGGGCATGATACAGGAAAAGCCGGGAAACTCCAGGCGGCCTCCCAACGGTTTACAGCGCCGGGGGAACCTTCCGCGCCGGCAGCGGGCAAGAAATTCGTTCAACGGCGGGATAAGGCTGCCGGAAAACGCGAAAATCGTCCCCGTCAGGACCATTCCCGGGGAACCTAGGAACGTCAAGGGTATACAGAGGGGGATAAGAAGGGCAGGAAGAAGAGACGCTCCTGACAAAAAGAGGGAAATCAAAGCCGCCGTTCCAAAAACAGCGAATAAGATCCAATACCGGGAAGAAGGCTGATTTTGGACCAGGAATTCCACCGTATACGGGGTATCCCCCAACAGGGCGCTCAAACGGTCCGTAAATCGCGCGGGGGAATTCCCCCGCTCCCGGTCAAGGGAAATGAAGAAACGCCGCATTCCATCCCGGACAAAGAACGAACGCAATTTTTCCGCATATCCATCATTACGGGGATCGAACGATTCCAATCGTCCCGGGTATTCGTCCAGAGGAATTCGGGTCAGTTCCCCGAAGCCGTCCAGATACACCCATTGATTGGATTCAGAAAAAAAAGTTTCTATTCCCGCCGAACTTAACGCCGCCCCAACGTCGCGATCAGAATACGACTGGTCGAGAGAAAGCACCGCATACCCTCCTCCGGATGAACCGCCGCCGCCGGCGGGACGAAACAGAAAAAAGGAGAGGAAACCGGCGCCGAGGGAAACACATACCGCTATAATCACCGACCTTTGAAACGTCATGAAGCACCCTATAAATACGCATATGCAGCAGCGATAAAAATACCAAGAAGCGCGCCAATCACCACTTCAAGCGGGGCGTGACCATGTACTTCTTTTATTGGATGATACTCAAATTTTACGCCTTCCGCCAACTTCCGCCCCAGTAAATTCAAAACCCTCGCTTGAATTCCCGAAGACCGGCGCACCCCCATAGCGTCGCGCATAATGATTAACGCAAAAAACATGGTAACGATGAATAAATTTGAATCAATGCCCTCCCAAAAGGCCACGGAGGTCGCCATGGAAGACACCAATGAAGCGTGGCTTGAAGGCATGCCGCCGGTACGCCACGCTATGGTCTCCAAGACCTCCCTGCCGCCGCTTCTGCGTCCTTTAAGGAGGATGATAACCGCCTTTATTAATTGGGCGCTAAACCAACTTGACATACAGGACAGAAAAATCGGATTTTCAAAAAAAGCTTTTATTGACTCCGACCGGGCGACTATAGCAAATGACATTATATTAACAATTCTCTAGTAAAGGGAATTTGTCAAGGGCGGAAAAACACAGTCCGGGGCAAGGCCGGCTGCTTTCCGAAGAAGCGGGCATGAAATGTGAGTTCGACGGGAAGAAAACTCCTGTTCACTCCCGTCACGCGGGCGGCGGCGCGGCAGGACGTAACGCTGCGCCTGCAACGCCCCGCCGGGGGATCCTCCGTCCCCGGCCCTCCATAGTACATCTTGTGGGTGAATTCGGAATTACCGGCGGCGTATACCGCGTCATTGTCCTCGCCCGCTGAAACCGTTAAAATGAATCGCCCCATGAGGAATGCGGAATTGAAAGAAGAGTTGAGAAAGAGTCACGATGGAAAAAGCAGTAATCGCCGGAACGGATGATTCAGGCCGCCGCCTGGATCGCGTCATACGCCGGGCGTTTCCCGATATCCCCCTTTCTTCGATACACCGGCTGCTGCGGAAAGGCCGGGTGATGGTAGACGGTGTTCCCGGAATGGCGTCCGCCAGAATCATGGTGGGATCCCGTATACAGGTTCAGGAGGATGCGGCGTCCCCCGAAGACAGGGAAGGGAAGAGCTTGCCGAAATACCGAGCCGTCGGTGAACCGGTTTTTTCAGCGGCGGATGTACCCTTGTCCAAATCGTGGATACTTCAGGAAGGAAACGGACTCCTCTTTGTGAATAAGCCCGCCGGTCTGAGGGTGCACGGTCCCGTCCGGCGGAGCGCGGGCCGGGAAGGCGGACCCCCGCGTCTTTGCCTTGACGATATGGTCCGGGCCTACCTGCGGAATAAACGGTCCCCATCCCTTTCCTTCCGGCCCGGGCCTCTCCACCGGCTGGATCAGGTTTCAAGCGGGCTTATTGTTTTCTCAACGAGCCTGGCGGGCGCCCAGTCTTTCAGCGCCCTGCTGAGGGAACGGCGGCTGCGAAAAATCTACCTGGCTCTGGTGGACGGCTGTATTGATCAGGAGGAAACCTGGGAGGACGCCCTGTTCAGGGACGCCCCACGGAGGAAAACGCGGGTTGCATCTGGGGAACACCCACAGGGCCAACGGGACAGGGGGACCCGGATGGATCGGCAGAGCAAACCCGCTTTGACCCGCGTCTTCCCTCTGGCGTTTCAGGCCCGCTATTCGCTTGTCGCCGTGGAAATTGAGACGGGGCGGACCCATCAGATCCGGTCGCACGCCGCGTTTCACGGGCGCCCCCTGGCAGGGGACGGGAAGTATGGCGGCAGTTTTCAGCGCGGCGGACTCTTCCTTCATGCGTTTTCCCTGAGCTTCCCCGAGGAGGGTCTTCCTCCTGAACAGAGAGCGTTGTGCGGCGGAACCGTCAGCGCCCCGCTCCCAGCCCCCTTTTCACGACGGATTCGGGAAATCTTTGGCGCGTACCCGGATGTGCCGGAGCGTCTTTTGGATTATCGCCCGATGGAAAAGAGCCCGCCCCGGGGATAGCTGCGGGATAAACCGGCGTTCCCGCCGGCTGGCGGCGCTCATCTCCAAAGGCTGCGTCATCAGGCCCGCCTACAAGCGCGTTTACCCTTTTGGAACAGCCTCACCCAGCTAAAAAATCCGTCCGGGATTTCCCGGACGGCGCCTCCTTATCATAACAGGTGAAAGAAAATTTTGCGCAAATCATGAAAACGGAGGCTGTCCCAAAACCATGCGCCTAGCGCGCCGTCAATTAGCTTTGGGACAGGCTCAAGGGTACGGTTTTTTCTACTCCTCGGCTTCCTGAACGCGGAAGGCTTGAGCCGCTTTGATGACGTCCTCAGCGATCCGGCCTGAAATCGGAGCATAATGATCAAATTCTACACTGAACGAACCGGTCCCGCTGGTTATGGAACGTAAATCTATCGAATAGCGCAATAGTTCCGCCTGGGGAACCTGGGCGCGGATTTCCTCTATGCCGCCGCCTATGGCGTCCTGGCCCAGGATTTTGCCCCGTTTCCCCGAAAGATCGGACATCACGTCCCCTAAGTACTTCTCGTCCACAAAGACCGTGAGGTTCATAACAGGCTCCAGGAGGGAAGGAGCCGCCTGCCGCATGGCTTCCTTAAAGGCGTTCCGGGCGGCCAGCTTAAAGGCCAATTCCGATGAGTCCACCGGATGCTCTTTGCCGTCCACTACTTTTACTTCCACATCCACAACCGAGTAGCCCGCCATGATGCCGGAAGACATTCCTTCCAGCACCCCCTTCTCTACGCCGGGAATGTAGCCCCGGCTTATGGCCCCGCCAAATATGGCGTTGATGAACGTATAGTTTTCCCCCCGGGGCAGGGGAGCGATTTCCAGAACCACCCGGCCGTACTGCCCGTGGCCCCCGGTCTGTTTCTTGTGGGTATATTCCGCCCCGGCCTTCCGGGTAATGGTTTCCCGGTACGCCACCCGGGGTACATGAGTTTCTACTTCAACCTTCTGGTTCTGCTTGATCTTATCCAGAATGATGTTCACCTGAAGCTCGCCCATGCCGGAAATAACCGTTTCTTTGGTCTCTGTATTGAAGGCGTACCGGAAGGTTTTGTCTTCCTCAGTCGCCCGGACAAGGGCCTCTCCCAATTTGTCGTCGTCTTTTTTCTGGACCGCGTTCACCGCGACCGCGTGAACCGGCTCGGGGAAACGGAGGGGCAGGAAGACGGCGGCCGCGCCGCCGGCGCTAATCGTGTCGTTGGTTTTGAGGGTGGCGGACTTGGCAATGATTCCCACATCTCCGGTATTGAGTTCCCGGGTTTCCTCAAGTTTTTTGCCCTGGCAAACATACAGCTTGCCTACCCGCTCCTTCTTGTTTTCCGCAACGTTAAAAATTTCCGATTCAGCGGAGAGTTTGCCGCCCAATACTTTGACCCAGGAAAGTTTCCCGGAAAACTGATCATACGTGGTTTTGATCACCAGAGCGGCCAGGGGCTTGTCAGGATCAACCGGGAATTCCTGTTGAGCGCCGCCGGCCCCAACCACCACGTCCGCGGCGGAGGCGGGGGCCGGGCTTATATCGGCCATAAAGTCCAGGAAAGGGATAAGCCCTGAATTTTTCAGGGCGGCTCCCGCAAAAGCCGGCGTGTAGGAATGGGCCGCCAACGCTTTGATGAGGCCCGTGTACATCTCCCCGGCGTCCAGGGAACCCTGATCTATATATTTTTCCATCAGGGAATCGTCCCCTTCGGCGGCGGCCTCAACGAGGCGCTCCCGGGCGGCGTCAGCACTATTCTGATACTCGGCGGGGATGGGACCCTCTTTTTCCAGTTCTCCGGCGGCGCCCGCCGTATACGCCTTCCCGTTCAGAACGTCAATAACCCCCGTATAGTCCGCCCCCGCGCCCATAGGCAGGGTAAACGGCACCGGGTTTATCTTGAATTTTTCCTTGATGTCCTGAAGGGTTCTGTTGAAATCGGCCCGCTCGTCATCCAGCTTTGTGATAAAAACGCCCCGGGGTTTCTTTCGTTCTTCCAGGTTGCGCCAAAGTTTTACCGTTTCAATCTGTACGCCCGCTCTGCCGTCAACGGTCAGCAGGGCAAATTCCGCGGCCCGGAAACTCAGGATCACATCACCGATAAAGTCCGATGATCCGGGACTATCAAAAAGGTTGATCTTCCGGCCATTCCGTTCTACATGGGCCAGGGTGGTATGGATAGAAATCTTCCGCTCGATCTCTTCAGGGCTGAAATCACTTACGGTCTTACCCGATTCAACGGTTTCCGCCCGGGAAATCACCCCGCCCGCAAAGAGAAGATGTTCGAATAACGTTGTTTTGCCGGTTCCGCCATGACCGGCTATGGCAGCATTTTTTATACGATCCGTAGTGTAACTCATTGGGGAACTCCTTGCTAACCATATTGGAACGGACTTTATCTATTGTCAAGAAAAAATTTGCAATTCCGGCAAAAATTTGTTAGAATGTAATATAAATATAGCGCTTCCACCAAAAAACGAGACAGGTTAGGCGGGATCAAACGGTTCGGGATTTAAACGAATTCCGAGGCGTTTCCTATGGCGGACGTCATTGCGGGGCGCCCAGCGGACATACGCAATGAAGGGTGCGCCGTCCGCTTCGTACCTATTGATATTTTACGGGAAGAAGCACTATAAATAAGAACTATATTGAGTAAGGGGAAAGCGAAATAGATGGACGAAAGGAAAAAAACAATCAGAGAGTACGAAGATAAAAAACGGGAAGCCTTGAATTCTGTTGAGGTAATGCTGGAAAATTTGGGCGCGTCCCTGCTGTCTCAGTCGGAGCAGGACGGCGATTCAGACTATTGCCGGCTTAACCGGGATATCAGCGATTCCGAGGTGTATATCGCCGCCATTGAAGAGGATATTGCCCGGCTTAAAGCGGTGGATGAGGATATTCAGAAGAAAAATCAGGAAACCCTGGCCCGGTCAAAAGATATTTCTAAGCTCTTTACCCGTCTGGGAGAGTACGTTCTGGAGGAAGGCGGCTGTATCGACGCGATTAAGCCCTATCAGCTTCAGGCGGAAGCCTTGGGTTCTAAGATTAAATCCCTGGAAGATCGGATGGAACAGCTTGAAGATCGAAACGACGGCAATGTTTTCACCTGGATAGGCAAAAATACCAAGGGGGTGGTGTTCCGCTCCTTTTTAGGAAAAAGCCGGGCCAGTCTTCAACGGATTTATACCGTTGCGGGAGAAAAATATTCCCAGTCTTCTTCCGCCGAGACGGAGGTCAACAGCGGCGTCAGGGCGCTTCTGGAGGAAATAGACGCCTCAAAGAAGGAATCGGATATTCTTGGCGCCGCTCTTATCAGCTTAAAGGAAGAACGCCGGCGTATAAATGATACGTTTAGTCCCGACGGGGGTCCGGCTAAGAAGATACAGAGCCTGGAAAGGCATATCGCCCATGCCAGGGAGGAACTGCGGGGGGTGTTCCTGCGTCACGGACGTGAAATTGAGGCGGCTTCCGCCGAAAGTATTTCTCCCATGCGGGAGGCGGACGAGCAGCTCCTGGAAGCCGTCTATAAGGGCAGGCAGTCTATCCGGGACTATGAGCGGGAAATCGAACGGCTCAACGCTTCCCTCGCCATAGACGAGGAGAAGGCGGCTGTCGCCAAAATGGAAAAGTCCATCAGGGACCATGAGGGGCGGATCCGGGCTAGTGAAGAAACCATAACAAGCCTTACCGCGCAGATCAAAGGCGCCAACGCCCGGATAGAAGAATTGACGGCGGTTTTGTCCCGGTAGGTTCCCAGGACAGCCGGGAATTACGGAAACGGCGCACACGGTATACTGAAAACCACGAATTTCAAAGGCGCTTTCCCAAAAACCGAAGGTTTGGGGACGCCTTTTTATATGTATTTAATTGAGGAAATATGCCCGTAAAACGAGAAAACACGGCCCCGGCAGCCGTTCGAAGCAAATCAAAGTCGGCGGCTTCCCCGGTCTACGATGAATCAAAGATCAAAACCCTGTCGTCCCTGGAACATATACGCCTGCGCACCGGGATGTATATAGGCCGCCTGGGGGACGGCTCTAATCCCGATGACGGGATATACATACTCCTGAAAGAAGTCATTGACAACGGTATAGATGAATACATCATGGGGAATGGGAAGCGCATTGACGTACAGGTGAAGGACGGGACGGTGAAGGTCCGGGACTTTGGCCGGGGCATACCATTGGGAAAGCTCGTGGAGTGTGTTTCGGTCATCAATACCGGGGCCAAATACAATGACGACGTGTTTCAGTTTTCCGTGGGCCTCAACGGGGTGGGGACCAAGGCGGTGAACGCCCTTTCCTCCCGCTTCCGGGTGATTTCCATTAGGGACGGGGCGTTTGCCGAGGCGGTGTTTGGGCGGGGCGTATTGAAAGGCGAGCGGAAGGGGAGGCTCAAGGACCGGCAGCAAGACGGCACCTACGTGGAATTTATCCCGGACCGGGAGGTCTTTGGGGACTACGAATTCAACCTGGAATTTATTGAGCGCCGTATCCTGAACTATACGTACCTTAATACGGGTCTTATCATTTCATTTAACGGCAAACCCTATGTTTCCCAGCGGGGCCTCTTCGATCTTCTTACGGAAGAGACCGGGGAGAACTGTCTGTATCCCATCGGCTACTATAAGGGAGCGCAACCGGTTTCCGGTCTTCCGAATGGTTCATCGAACCAGGGTTCGGCGGAATTCGCGTTTACCCACACCAATAACTACGGCGAAGAATATTTCTCCTTTGTGAACGGCCAGTTTACTTCCGATGGGGGGACCCACCTTTCGGCCTTTAAGGAGGGCTACCTCAAGGGGATTCAGGCGTTTTTCAAGAAGGATTACCGCAGCGAGGATGTGCGGGAAGGCGTTATCGCGGCGGTGGCGGTTAAGATCAAAAGCCCGATCTTTGAAAGCCAAACCAAGAACAAGCTGGGAAATTCGGACATCCGCTCCTGGCTGGTCCAGGAAACAAAGGGCGCTGTTGAGGACTGGCTCCATAAGAACCCGGAAGCCGCCAAGCGTCTGGAGCAAAAGGTCGCGGCCAACGAGAAGCTCAGAACGGAACTTAACGCAGTCAAAAAAGAAGCCCGTGAAGCGGCTAAGAAGATAACCCTCAAGATACCCAAGCTCAAGGACTGTAAGTATCATTTGGAAGACGGGGACAAAGGCGAGGCTTCCACGATTTTCATCACCGAGGGAGATTCGGCGTCAGGTTCTATGGTGTCGAGCCGGGACGTGATGACTCAGGCCATCTTCGCCCTCCGGGGCAAGGTGGAAAATATGTACGCCAAGAAACGGATGGCCATCTACAAGAACGAAGAGCTTTACAACATGATGATGGCTCTGGGGATCGAGAATGATCTGGAGGGCCTTCGGTACGCCCGCATCGTCATCGCCACTGACGCGGACTTCGACGGCTTTCATATCCGGAACCTCCTCCTCACCTTCTTCCTTTCGTATTTCGAGGAACTGGTAACATCAGGCCGCATTTTTATTCTGGAGACCCCTCTGTTCCGGGTACGGAACAAAAAAGAAACCCGTTACTGCTACAACGAGAAAGAGCGGGACGAAGCGGTGGCCGCCCTGGGGAAAGGGAACGAAGTAACCCGGTTCAAGGGGCTGGGTGAAATCAACCCCAAGGAGTTCGGCCAGTTCATTGGGGAGGATATGCGGCTGGTGCCGGTGTCGGTGAACACCCTCAAAGCGGTCCCCCAGGTCCTCAGTTTCTACATGGGGAAAAACACCCCTGAGCGCCGGGACTATATTATGAAGAATCTGGTAAGCGACGCCGGATAAGGCCGCCGGGAGCGGCTACATTTCAAATTCCGCCCCCAGGTAAACCTCCCTGACCAGTTCATTCGCCAGTATCTCTTCCTGGCCGCCCTGGGCGACGATGGCGCCGTCCGCTATGATAAAGGCTTTCGTGGTTATTTCCAGGGTATCCCGGACGTTATGGTCGGTGATGAGTATGCCGATGCCTTTTTCCGTAAGACGGCGGATGATCTGCTTGATTTCGTATACCGCGATAGGGTCTATCCCGGCGAAGGGCTCGTCTAAAAGAAGAAATTTAGGTTCCGTCGCCAAGGCCCGGGCAATCTCGGTACGCCGCCGTTCTCCGCCGGAAAGGGTGTAGCCGAACTGTTTCTTGATGCGGGCAATCCCAAATTCTTCAATTAAACTGGTAAGCCGTTCTTTTTTCTGCGCCTTGGTGATGTCCCTGCGGCTTTCCAGGATGGCCCAGATATTCTGTTCCACCGTGAGCTTACGGAAAATCGACGCCTCCTGGGGCAGATAGGCTATCCCTTGCTGCGCCCGCCGGAACATGGGTTTGCGGGTTATGTCAACGCTGTTCAGGGTTACGATCCCCGCGGTGGGTTTATAGAACCCCACAATCATATAAAAGATCGTGGTCTTTCCCGCTCCATTTGGACCTAAGAGCCCGGCAACTTCCCCATTATGCATGAAAAAATTTACGCCCCGCACGACTTCTTTCCGGCCAAACTTTTTGTGGAGATTGGCTACCTCAAGCATATGGAAATTCCCGCGAGACAACGCGGCTTCCTCCTGAGCAAGCGCGTCCGGAAGCCCGGACGCAGCCGCGCGCGAAAATTCATCAGCCATCGCCCTAATCCTTAATGGAACCGGAAACAGAACCTTCCATGATAACATCGTCCGTGTCAAGGTCAACCCGGATACGGTCAGCCCGGAATTCATCGGTTTTTTTGTACACTACGGGAAACCCCGAAAGGTCGAGAAGTTTTTCAGTCCGGCGGTAGACGGCATACTCGGAACGGCATACCATATCATTCTTAAAAAGCCGGACTGAAATTTGAAACACCGTTATTTCCGCCTCGTCATCGTATTCGATAAAGTTACCTTTAGCAACCAGTTCGTTTTTTTTATCTTCCAGCGATGAATTCCCTTCCAGCCGGGCAATTTTTAGTTTCCGGTCATACCGCATCCGGTCGGTTTGAAAATAGATGTCTTTTTCTTCTTCCCATCCCCATACATTGCCGGAACAATCAATAAACTGATTATCCTCGCCCTGAAGCTCAATCCGGTCGGCCCGGAGTAGGAGGTTGTCTGAACGGACTTCCGCGTTTCCGGATAGTATGGTAATTTCCTTTCCGGAAGTCCGGCCTCCGCTCATCCGGTCGGCTCTAAAGGTAAAAACATCGCCCCACAGAGAACATACCGAACACAGTAGCCCTAAAATCGCCAAAAAGAGCGGTTTCATTTAACGTCGTCCGTAACGGCTTCCCATTCGCCGGCCTCTTCCGGAACCTGGGGGATCGCCGGGGTTCCTTCGTCCCCGCCGCCGGGATCGTCCTCTTCATCATCGTCCGCATCATCATCCGTTTCTATGTAAACCCCCTGAACCCCGTCGGTAAAGCTCCACGTCCGGTGGCGGACATCGGCGGAAAAACCCCAGCCGGTAAAACTGGTGCCGTCCATCCGGCGAATCGCTACCGGCTCCCCGGCGCCTGCGGAAAGCCGGCGCTCCGTATCCTGCCATTCCAGGGATTGAGTCTCTATGGCGATGTCCTCGGAGTCTACCTGGATGAGGACCCCGTTCTTCATGTGGATATTCCCCGATTCAAGCTGTACCGACGCGTTAGCCGCACGTCCTGTGGCGTTTACAACATCCGCAGCGGCGTCGAATTGTTCAAAGGAAAAATTTTTCAGTTCCATCGTTTGACGTTTTTCATACCGTTCCGCACCTTCGGCTTCAAACCGTACTAACGGATTCCCGTCTTTAACGCGGACATACTCTACATCGTTCATCACGACATCGGGGACGGCGTCATTCTCCAGGGAAGCCGGACCGTAATCAAAAGAACAGGCCCCCAGAACAACGATGAGGAAACCGCACGCCGCAAAGAGAATATCCTTCGCCATTCGTCCGCCTACCTTTGGGCCTGCTTCCGATCCCGCACGGCGGCGATAAAATCCCTGAACAAGGGGCTGGCCGCGGTGGGCTTTGATTTGAATTCCGGATGAAACTGCACGCCCACCCCCCAGGGATGATCCGGCCACTCAACACATTCAACCAGGCTGCCGTCCGGAGTAAAAGCCGTAAGGCGCAGTCCTGATTCGCTCATATCTTTCCGGAAATTATTGGCAAATTCATACCGGTGGCGGTGCCGTTCCCAGATATT
The DNA here is from genome assembly GCA_031255315.1 of Spirochaetaceae bacterium. Next base: position 2,202 of record JAIRSS010000139.1, on the reverse strand, counting down.
CTTCTCCCGATAGGCCTCAAAAATATGCGTATTGGGCTCCATGCAGGTTTCACTCTTTCCTAAGCGCATGGTGGCCCCATAATTCTTTACATCCACCTGATCTTCCAAAAGACAGATTACCGGACGCCTGGTTTCCGGGTCAACCTCGGTGGAATCCGCGTCTTCCCAGCCCAGAATATTCCGGCCCCAGTCTACCACCATGATCTGCATACCCAAACATATCCCAAAATACGGAACCTTGGTTTCCCTGGCCCAGGCCGACGCCCGGACCATGCCGTTCACCCCCCGCTGCCCGAACCCGCCGGGAACCAGAATCCCATCCACCCCGCCGTCCTCCGCCAGAGGCCCCAGAATACTGTCCGGGTTATCCGTTTCCTCCAGCCGGGCGGAATCAATTTTCACCAGTTCCACGCCGACCCCGCCTTCAATACCCGCGTGAACCAGGGCCTCGTACACTGACTTATAGGCGTCGTGAAGGTCCATGTACTTACCCACAATGCCGATGCGGACCTTCCCCTGCTGGGAATGGAACTTATCCATCATCGCATACCAGGGTTTCAGGTTGGAGTGCCGGCACTCAACCCCCATTTTTTTTAAGACCACCAGATCAAGCTTTTGGTCGAAAAGGACAAGCGGTATCTCGTAGATTGTCGTATCAATATCATACGAAGTAAAGACCGCATCCGATTCCACATTGGTAAAAAGCGCGATTTTCCGGCGGGTTCCTTCGTCCAGCTTCACCGGCGCCCGGCATATCAAAATATCCGGCTGTATCCCCAACTCCTGCATAGCCTTTACCGAATGCTGGGTGGGCTTGGTTTTGAGTTCCCCCCCCGCCACCTCTGGAATGAGGGTAAGGTGAACCGAAAGCGCGTTGGATTTTCCCGATTCATGAATAAGCTGCCGGGCGGCCTCCAGAAAGGGGATAGATTCGATGTCCCCAACGGTTCCGCCTATTTCTACGATGACCACATCCGTCTCAGCGTCTTCCTCCGCCACCGCCTGGATCCGGCTCTTGATTTCGTCGGTGATGTGGGGAATCACCTGTACACAGCGGCCCAGGTAGCCCCCCTCCCGTTCCTTGCGGATCACCGCTTCATACACTTGGCCTGTGGTGATAGAATTAGCCCGGGAAAGCGGCCCGGAGGTAAACCGCGCGTAATTTCCCAGGTCCAAGTCTGTTTCTGTCCCGTCATCGGTTACATATACTTCTCCATGCTGATAGGGGCTCATGGTTCCGGCGTCCACATTGATATAGGGATCGCACTTTACCATACGTACATTAAGCCCCCGGCCCTCAAGTAAAGCGCCCAAAGAAGACGCCGCAACGCCTTTCCCCAGGCTTGAGCACACGCCGCCTGAGACAAAAATGAGTTTATTCATGTATACCTATTATTACGACTTGCGCCTTCATCGTCAATGCCTGGGCTAAAGACGGCGGCCGGTATCAGAAACCGGGCAAAACCCTTGTTTTCAGGGATTTTCCCTATGAACTTTGACTATTCAGTTGCGTATGGATGGGAATAGTTAATCGGCGCTGACCGGAAAGAACTTTTTTTAACAACCCGAGGTACCCATAAACAGCAGATGAAAAGAAATATACGCGAAGAATTATGCAGGACCCTTAAACTAAATCGAAAAAACCTGATAGCGAGATGCGATGGCGGGCTGATAAATCTTCCCAGGCTAAAGTCGATAGCAAAAAATATAACAAATCCGTAATACAGGTAATTTTGCGGCGGCATATTCAACATGAAGTAATCCCCATAGTCCGCTCCTCAAACAAACGGCGACAGATAGAAGATATATCACTATTTGATTTTAGGCTGACCGAAGATGAAATGAAAATGATTGACGGGTTTAACATCAATTCACGATTGAGGTTCGATCCTGACAACTGCGACTTTTTAATATTATGATAGGCCGAATTTTTTTTGAAGTGCGAAAATAGGGAGGCATAGAAACGGCATCGTAAACACGGTAGAATAAAGCTGCAAAACTACTCTATCGGAGGTTAACGATGCCGTACACACGCTATACCACGGACGAAAGGAACGCGCTACAGGCAATGGAGGGCATGGGGCTGCCCAAAAGCTATAGCGCGGTGATACTCGGCAAGCATCCAAGCAGCGTCTATCGCGAACTGGGCCGAAACAGCTCGGGCGGCGTGTATACCGGAAACGAAGCCCACAAGGCGAGCGT
>JAIRSS010000131.1 GCA_031255315.1 Spirochaetaceae bacterium | reverse complement strand
CCCGGATGGAGATCCGTTCCGCCGTTCTGGAGATCCGGCGGCTTCATGAGGAGGAAGGCGTTCCCTACGAGGATATGGCGGTAAGCGCGCCGGACCTTGAATCCCTGGAACCGTATCTGCTCAGGGAAATGTCCCTCTACAATATTCCGCTGCGTCGGCGCGCGGGCCGGCCTCTTGCGGATTACGGAACAGGGAAACTGTTCTCTCTGGCAGACTCCTGCGTATCCGGCGCGTTTTCATTCACCGCCGTAAAATCCCTGCTGTTGCATGAAGGGCTGCCCTGGAGCCAGCCGGCGCTCAACAGGGCGCTCATCACCTTTGGCGTTCAGAATAACTGCGTCTCTGCCTACCGGGACAATGGAAAGCACGTCGATATTTGGATAGAGGCTTTCAGAACGGCAAGCCGGGAGGAACGGCTTGGGGGGTATTACCGGGAACTGAAACGCATCCTTTCCGCCATGACCGGCGCCCGGACCTTTCGGGACATACGGAAACACTACTTCGTCTTCCGGGGAAAGTGGGAGCGGGGCGCGGCGGCGGGTTTCCTGAGCCGGGACGCCTGTACCGATGAGGGGGACGCGGTTCTCGCCCGGTGTATCGAAGAACTTTCCGCCCTCATTCAAATTGAGGAAACGTATCCCGGCCTTACCCCGCCCTCGCCCTTCCGGTTTTTCCTTGACGTTCTTGGGGAAAAACAATACGTCCCGGTTCAGGAAAAAGCCGGGGTGAACCTTTTCCCCTACCGGGTCGCCGCCGCCGCCCCCTTTACCTGCCACTTTGTGCTGAACGCTTCCCAGAACGCCGCGACCGTTCTCTACCAGCCCCTCGCGTTCCTGCGCCAGGACAAACGGAAACGTCTGGGGCTTTCCGCCGAAGACGCGGATGTATCGGGCGCTTTCTTCCGCCTCTACCGGCTTGAGCCCTGGGGGGCGTTTACGCCGCGTTTACGTATCAGCGCGTCGGATCAAACCTTCTCCGGCTGGGCCATTCCCCACAGCGTGTTTCTTGAGTCCCAGCCCGCAACGGAAACGGCGCGTTCCGCAGAGCGGGACTATTTCCAAGAGGAAAAGGCGTGGTGGGCTGCGGGAGGCGGCGTTTCTTCCGCCGGCCCGGGCGCCCCTTTCCCTTCCCGGCTTTTTTCGGCGCAAAAATCGGGGTTTGATACCTGGCGGACCCTCCTGAGCATGAGGGTCCGGGAACCTTACTCCCTGCTGAAGGATCCGTTCCCCCGGAATACTCTGGCGGCCTCTCTTTTGGAAAGCCGGATTTCCGCAAAGCAGCGGGTTCAGGAGGAATCGGTTCAGTCTGAAGGCATGGAGGACGGGCGGAGCCTGATACGGGCGTCGGCCACCACGGACCTCAACGTGTTCTTCTTCTGTCCCGCCAAATGGCTGTACCAAAAACTATTCGAAGTGGAGAATCTCGCCCTGGAAGCGCGGCTTATGGACGACGCGTCCCTGGGCTTGCTCTACCACGGGATATTGAAAGACCTCTTTATCCGCATACGCGAGGAAGACCGGGTGTTCAACCAGAAGCGGCTTGACGTGTACAAGGAGTGGGCGGAAGAAATTACCCGCAGCGCGGCGCGGAATTATCCGGCGTTCCAGGGCCCCCTGGCAGTACCGCTGGTGGTTTCCCAGGCCGCGGCCATTGCCCGCCGTATCAAAGCGCTCCTCATGGTTGAATCGCGGTATTTTGATGGGTACGCCCCGGCGGACATGGAATCTTCCCTGCGCCTGGAACAGGACGGCGTACTGCTCAACGGCGTTCTGGACCGGGTCTCGGTTTCCCCGGAAGACGCCCCGGTTATCATTGATTACAAAACCGGTTCGCCGCCGGCAAAAGCCGAAAGCACCGGGGCGGACGACGCGCCGCTGCGGGACTTTCAGATGCCCATGTACGTTAAGCTGTACGAGGCGCACACCGGAGTTCCCGTGGAAACCGCCTGTTTCTTCAGCATCAACAACCGCGATATTACCGCAATAATCGGGTCGCCGGGGAAAAAGCGGGGCCATTCCCGTGCGGCCTATCAGGAAACCCTGGATGTGTTCGACGGCTGTACCCGGAGGTTTGCCGAAGCGCTTGCCGATCTGGACTTTACGCCGCCGGAAACGGATTTAAACGCCTGTTCGGAATGCGATTACCGGCGTCTCTGCCGCACCACGTATATTCTTAACCCCCGGCCCTTCGCCGGACGTGAAACGCGGTGTGATATGCAAGATTCCCTGCCGGCGGCGGTTGCCGCCGCGGGGGAAAACACCCTAGAAGGAGGCGGCCATGTCCGCTGAAATCCTGTTGGCCGGCCTTGATCCGGATCAGCGGAGGGCCGCCGCCGCTGAATATAACACGGTTGTAACCGCCGGTGCCGGATCGGGGAAAACCAAGGTTCTGGCTTCCCGGTATGTATGGCTGATAACGGAAAAGGGATACGCCGTAGACGAGATTCTCACCCTGACCTTTACCAATAAAGCAGTGAACGAAATGTACAGCCGGATCTACGCGCTGCTCGCGGCCCGGCGGGACAACGAGCGGGCGCGGAAGGCGGTTAAGGAATTCCACAAGGCGCGTATTCAGACCCTGGATTCCTTCAGCGCCGCCGTTGCCCGGACCGCTTCTTCCCGTTACGGGATCAGCCCCGATTTTTCAAGCGACAACCAGGCGGTCCGGGAACTTGCCGGGGACGCGGCGCTGCCCTTTGTGCTGGCCCACCGGGACAACCCCGCCCTCCAGGCTGTCATCGCCGACCGGAAGATCAGAACCGTGGCGGAGGAACTTTTTGCGGACACCGTGCTGAAACACAGCCCCATAAGCCGCCCCCCGGACCTGCGGCGGTTTATGCGGCGGCAGCACGAGGAGATGGCCCGGCAATGGAGCCGTAAAACTTCGGAAGCCGCCAGACTTATCGGGACTATCCGGGAAGAATTCTCCGGAATCACCAAAAAGACGGCCAAACTGTACGCCGCCCTTCAGGACCTGTTTAAGACCCCTCAGCCTGAGACGCCGGACATCGCCGCCCTGTTTGACCATTCACAAGCTGCGGGCCCACAGGATACGGCCGCGCTCAGGAAGGGCGTTGCGGCGTATTTCGCCTGGCTCAACCGCCTGCAATCCATGAACCTCAACGTGGGGAACGCCCGGGGATTTACGCTGATTACGGAAAGCGTCAAGGCCCTGCGGGAATTGTACGGAGACCTGGGTTCCTGCGCCAACGCCGCCCTTCAAAACGGGGTTGTTGCGGAAGTCCTGCCCCTGGTAGAGGAGTTCCAGCGCCAGTTTAATACGCGGAAACGGGAAGCGGGAATCCTGACGTTTGACGATATCGCCTGCCTGGCGGTAGACGCCCTGGCCGGGCATCCGGACATAAGGCGGGTCTACAAAGACTCCTGCAAGGCCGTCATGGTTGACGAATTTCAGGACAATAACAGCCTCCAGCGGGATCTGATTTTCCTTCTGGCCGAAAACCCCGGACGGGACACCGCCGGGGTCCCCGCCCCTGAAGAACTGCGGAAGGACGTGATGTTTTTCGTGGGTGATGAAAAACAGTCGATCTACCGCTTCCGGGGGGCGGACGTTTCGGTTTTCCGCAGCCTCGCCCGGACCCTTGCATCAGGCGGCGATGCCGGCGGGACGGGCGTCTTGAACCTGACCCGCAATTACCGGTCCGGCCCCCGCCTCATTGACGCCTTTAACCGCGTCTTCGGCGGCCCGGCCCCGGAACCCGGCGTAAGACGAAACGCCGTCTTTCTGCCTGAAGATGAAAACCTTCCCGGTTTTGAAGCCGCGTATCACCGGGTTTGCGCCCCGGACGCCGGCGGGGACGAGCCCCGGCAGCCGCCGGTTCACTTCTGTTTTTTGGACAAAGGCCGCCTCGTCCGGGACGATCCCCAGGCCCTCGCCGATTACGAGATCGAGGCCGCATATATCGCGGAGCGCATACGGGAACTGGTTGATTCAGGCTTTCAAATCCGCGAACGCCTCCCCGACGGGGCGCGCCTGAGGCCGTGCAGGTACAGCGATATTGCGGTACTCCAGCGATCCTATTCCCACCAAAACGCTCTGGAACGGCAGTGCACGAATTTCGGCGTCCCCTTCACCGCGGAACATCCGGCGGGCATTTTCAACGACGCCCCGGTGAACGATCTCCTCATGTTCCTGCGCCTTCTGGCCTATCCCGAAGACCGTATCGCCTACGGTGCGCTTATCCGCTCGCCCTTTATGCGCTTAAGCGATCTTACCCTGTCGGTCTGCCTGCTTAACCCCGGCGCGGCCCCCTTTGACGAAGCCCTGGAGGAGGCGGTTCCCCCGGAGGATAAAGAACTGTACCGCCTGGCCCGCAAACGCTACCAGGCGCTGGCGGAAGCCGCCCGGATCATGCCGGTTGCCGAATTACTGACCAAACTCTGGTATGATGAGGG
>JAIRSS010000112.1 GCA_031255315.1 Spirochaetaceae bacterium | reverse complement strand
CCGGCGATACCGTTACGGTAGGCGGGCATAATGTCGTTGTAATCGAACCACGGCGGGGTCTTGGAAGCATCATTGGTAAAGGTCTCAATGGGGTCCAGCACGTTTTTGGAAGCGTATTCGCTCATCCAGAAGGCGTCCACCATCATTACGTCATAGCTTCCGGCGCCCTGGGCGTCCAGCAACTGCTTGTTCTTCAGGTTTGTCTCCTCAACCACGTCCCATACCACCTTTATGCCCGTAAGGTTGGTGAATTCCCGTTCCATCTTGCGGAAGGCATCGGTGGACGGATGGGAAGCCATAGCGACCGTGATGGTCTGGCCGTTAAACCGCGATTTTACCGCGGCCCCCCACCCGGCAAGGGTGGAACTATCGCCGCTTCCCGCCTGGGCCGCCGGCGCGGCTCCCCCGTCTCTGCCTCCGCCGGCAAAGACAAGCGCCGGGCTTACCAGCAACAGTATGCCGGTAAAAACCCACGCCATTCGTTTCATTTTCATTCTTCCTTCCCTCCGAACAAAAAAAATTATATATACCGGCATACGCCCGTATACATACCAAATAAAATTCTTCCCCTAAAAACGGAGAACGCCATCATTGAGGGCGAAATACGATACGGCCGATACGTCCTACAGTATCTGTATGGGGGGGGAGGGGGAGGCAAACCATACTCGCCATAAAACACTTTTACTGCGTTCTCCCTGTAATACGCTTAAAACATACTCTCACATTGATCATTAATCCATGCTACCATGTATATAGTTGTCTGTCAATCTTTTTTTTACTTTTTGCCGGGGTACGGGCAGATGCTTTTGTAATTCCTTATATAATAACGCGATAGATTACCCGGCCTTGCCCTGATGTTCACCGCTTGCCGGAGGTTTTGGCCCCCGTTCCGTCTTTTTCCAGGAGCTTTTTGTACGCCGCCTCATCAAGAGCGTACCCGTTGATGAGGACCATAGCGCCCAGGAGGATTAGGGCGGGGATGGGCCCAATGATGAGCCTGATGGCCCTGAGGGAGGCTTCGCTCTGAACCTGATTCGCCATATACCCTCCGGCGGAGAGAATCAGGCCGGAGACAAACACCGAAAGACTGGTCCCCAGTTTTGAGACAAAGGTCCACATGCCGTAGTAGGCCCCCTCTTTCCGCTCCCCGGTGTTGACCGCGTCGTATTCGATGGTGTCGGGAACCATCGCGAAGGGCGCTACATAGCCGAAACCTACGCCTATGCCGGCGTAGATCATAAAGATGAGGAAAAATGTGGGGCCGAGAATATGGCCTAAAAAGAAGATGATCATACACGCGCTGGAGAGGATGAGGAAGCATATCTGGTAGGCCCGCTTCTTTCCTATTTTTTTGGATACCAGTACGGAAATGGGTATACAAATCATGGCGGTTACCAGAAGTATCATCATTACCAGGGGGGTAATATCGGGGCGTCCGTATATATATTCGGTGTAGTATGCCAGGATGCTCTGGAGAAAGGTTAGACCCGTTAGATTCAGGGCATAGGTGAGGATGAGCCGCACATAGGGGCGGTTGCGGAACACTTGTTTATACGTTGTGAAGAAACCTTGCCTGGGAAGGTCCGCTTTAGTATATTTTTTTTCCCTGGTGCCCAGGAAGGTGAGGAGGGTAACAAGGGCCGTTACCGCCCCCAGGATAAGGCCCATCATGGACCAGCCCAGGCGCTCGGTGGGGAAGAGTTCCGTCAGGGGCAGCACCGCCGCGGCGCCGGCAATCGTGCCGAACACCGCGCAGCCGAAACGGTAGCCGTTGAGGGTGCTCCGCTCGTGGTAGTCATCGGTAAGTTCCGGCGTCAGGGATGAGTAGGGGATGTTGATCACCGTAGAGGCCGAGTTGAGAAGTATCAGCGCCGCCGCCGCCCAGACGGTGAGAAGCGCCGGGCTTTCGATAGTGGGAACGGAGAAAAAAAACCACATCGTCAGCAGCATGGGGACCGCCCCGAAAAGGAGGTAGGGCCGCCTCCTGCCCCAGTGGGACAAGGTCCGGTCGGAAACATAGCCCATGACGGGATCGGTTACCGCGTCCCAGGCTTTTCCCGCCATGACCGCGACGCCCGCCCAGGCCGCCGGGATGCCCGCAACATCGGTTAAATATTTCAGGCTCCAGAACCCCATGAGGGTAAACAGCATATTACCCCCCAGGTCAAAAATGCCGAAGCCCAATTTTTGTTTTGTGGTCAATTTTGCCTTTGCCATGGAGCTGCTCCTTAATCGCCCGCAATGCGGCGGTTCCAAAACCAGGCGGACGCGCGCTGAACGCCCGCGGTTTGGGAACCCCCTCCAGTATAGGGGGGATTCCGTGAAGATACAAGGAAGTAGTATAGTGGACGTACTATGAATGTAAACGGACGGCGTTTCAGGACTATCTGGTTGAAGGAACCGGATTCGAAAATCGTACAGATCATCAATCAGCAGGCCCTGCCGCATCACTTTGAAGTTCTAGATCTTTCCATGGTGGAAGATATACGCAAGGCTGTCAAAGAAATGTATGTCAGGGGCGCGGGCCTTATCGGGGCGGCGGCGGCCTATGGCATGTATCTGGCCGCCTGTGAGGCGGGAGAGGGGACCTTTGACCGGGACCTTCTGGCCGCGGCGGAAATATTGAAGAACACCCGGCCAACGGCGATCAACCTTGCCTGGGCGGTGGACGGTATGCTCGCCGGGCTTACCGGACGGGAGGGAACAAAGGCCCAAAAAGAGGAGGCCGCCCGCCGCCAGGCGGAGGCTGTCGCCGATGGGGACGCGGAGTTCTGCCGGAAGATCGGCCTCTATGGGCTCAAGATTATCGAAGCCCGGGCAAAAGAAAAAAAAGGGGAGGCCGTGAATATTCTGACCCACTGCAATGCCGGGTGGCTTGCCTTTGTGGATTACGGAACCGCCCTTTCCCCGATATACGCCGCATTTGACCGGGGAATCAAGGTTCATGTCTGGGTGGATGAAACCCGGCCCCGGAACCAGGGCGCGAGCCTTACCGCCTGGGAATTGGGAGTCCACGGGGTTCCCCACGACCTCATCCCGGACAACGCCGGGGGCCATCTGATGCAGCGCGGCCTGGTGGATCTGGTCATTACCGGCGCGGATCGGGTAACCCGGTGCGGCGACGCGGCGAACAAGATAGGCACGTATCTGAAAGCGGTGGCGGCAAAGGAAAACCGCGTTCCCTTTTATGCAGCCCTGCCGTCTTCGACCTTCGATTTTACCATGCGGGACGGTATTCGGGAGATCCCCATTGAAGAGCGGGATCCGGGGGAAGTGCGGTACATATACGGCAAAACCCGGTCCGGGGCGATAGAACCCGCGCTTATCTGCCCCGAAAGCACCCCCGCCCGGAATTGGGGGTTTGACGTTACCCCGGCGAGGTACATTACCGGCCTCATCACCGACCGGGGAATCACTGAAGCTTCTGAGGCGGGCATCCTCGCGCTCTACCCGGAGGCGGCTTTATGAGGGGGGCCGCGCCTTCCCGCCGGGAAGAGGGATATGTCAAATATATCGCGGACCACAGGACCGCTCCGGCGGTGGAGCCTCCCCTCTGGAGGGAGTTGAACGAGGCCCGCACCTGTTTGTACGACCGGGGCCTTATCGGGGCGCTGCCCAACGGCATAGGCTTTGGTAATGTGAGCGTCCGGGTAACCGGCGAAGAATTCCTCATCAGCGGGACCGCCACAGGCGACTGCCGGGTCTTAACCGCTCATGAATACTGTGTGGTGACGTCTTTCAACCTTGAGGAGAACCGGGTAACCACATCGGGACCAGTCCGCGCTTCCTCCGAATCCATGTCCCACGGGGCGGTGTACCGTTCCCGGGCTTCCGTGATGTGCGTAATTCACGTCCACAGCAGAAAAATTTTTGACCGGCTGCTCTCAGGCGGCTGTATTTCCACCCCTCCGGAAGCGGCATACGGCTCCCCGGAAATGGCTTTGGCCATTTCCACCCTGGCGGCGGCGGGGAGGGAAAACCGGGGCGTCATCGTTCTCGCGGGCCATGACGAGGGCGTACTTTCCTACGGCGTATCGGTACGGGAGGCGCTGAATCTGATACTGGAGTTGGACGCCCCCTGTACCCCGTAGGCGGGGGATGTCGCGAAGCGCCGCGGCTTCTTCCCGCCGGACAAAAGCGGGACCCGGCGCTTCTTAACGGCCGAACAATCGCAAGCGTCCGAACTTATTCCACTTGCCCAAGTTCCGGCTGGTGGTTTCCTCGATGATTTTGAAAATATACGCGGCAAATTCAGCGTCTTCCCCGGTTTCAGAGGAGAACGCCAGGGTTTGATAGGGCTTGCCCGGAGCGGCGGCCAGGAGCCCCTGGGCAAAGGCGCGGAAGGAGGCGCGTACCGAAGGCCCCATAAGGTCCGGGGCGGCTTTCTTTTCATTCCCGGCCCCGGCGTCTGAAAGCACCATCGCCAGCGTACCGGCGTTATGCACTTTGAAGGTTGCGGTCAGTTCCTTAACCAGGAAGAACCAGCCTTTGATATAATCGTTCACCACGATGTCCATATCCACCGGCGCAAGCTGTTCCACAGGCCGCCGCATTGAGGGCGGGCTGCAAATCAATATCGCTTCATCAATATGATCAAGCCGGTTTTCCGCCGCAAGCACCAGGGTTCGGGCGGAGATAGGGCTTCCGGGGTTCCAATCCAGCGCAAGCCGCGCCTTGCTGCCTTCCAGCGGCTGCGGACGCCCCCGGGCAGGGTCCAGAAGCCGGTTCGGAATGAACGCGGCGGCATACCGTTCCACTTTCTTTTCCGCTTCCGCCGCTACCGCTTCCGAGAGAGACGACTCAATTCCCGCAATTAATATACCCCTGATCATAGTAATACTGTACCCTGTCGCAACACTTTGACGCAAGGGTTTCCGGGGAATAGAAGCGTTAAATTATTCCGGCGCCGCCGCGCCCGGCCTTCTTTCGCCGCTTGCACGCCGCCGCCTGTCGGGTTATTTTTTGCGGATCACCTCAAAGCCGCAGTAGGGAACCAGCGCACGGGGCAGCCGTACCGAGCCGTCGGCTTCCTGAAAATTTTCAAGGACGGCGATAATAGCCCGGGAAACGGCGACAGCCGTCCCATTGAGCATGTGAACGAAGCGGTTCTTGCCGGTTTCATCCTTGTAGCGGACGTTAAGCCGCCGGGCCTGGTAGTCAGTGCAGTTGGACGTGGAGGTTACTTCCCCCCACTCTCCGTTGTTCCGCCCGGGCATCCAGGCTTCCAGGTCCCACTTGCGGTAGGCCGGAGCGCCTAAGTCCCCGGTGCAGGTATCTACCACCCGGAAGGGGATTTCCAGGCCGGAGAATATCTCTTCTTCTATAGAACGGAGTTCCTCATGGAACACGCCGGATTCTCCGGGCAG
>JAIRSS010000019.1 GCA_031255315.1 Spirochaetaceae bacterium | reverse complement strand
GGTTACGCCGGACGAAACAAACCGCGGCTGGTCCCTGACGGCCCCGGACGGCGGCGTCCGGTTCATCTGGAGCCGGAATTACGCGGAAAGCCCCCGGTATGACGTACTGCTCGAATTCGCCGCCGCCCCCTTTATCTCCGCGGGGCTTGATCCCGGAAGGCTTCCCGGAAATTTCACCTTCTCCAAGGGCATGATTATGACGGGGACAAAACTGGGCGCGGAACAACCGCGCTATCCCGACGAAGCAACGCCCCTCGCCTCTTACGAGCAGATCGTCAAACTGAAACGGGACCACATCGGCTACCACATGGCAATGGATCACTTCGGGGTAAACCTTGGCGGCGGCAACCTTTTTGAGTGGGCCAAGGACATGGCCGCCAACGACAAGGACATCGTTTTTGTCTTAAATCCCGATCCGTTTATTGCCGCCGGAACCGATCCCGCCCGCGTTGAAGGCTGGGTCTTTACCACCATTGCCGTTGACGATGAGAACGGGAAGCCCGTCCAGGCGGCCAAACTGTTAAAGCCCTTCGATCTGTTGTAAGGGAAGCCGCGTACTTCAGCGCCGAATTGCGTGGCGGCCTGTCCGGGATTTCCAATGGCCGTATTGCAACATTGCGGTTGTTTTAGGATACTTGCCGTATGAACGCCGCTGTGACGGCTCTGCGGGAAATTCCCTATACTCTGGGGTTTTTTATACGAATCCTGAAAAGCGTTGGAATTTTTATAGTCCGGGGCCGCGTTTCGTTTAAAATATTCGTCATGCAGATCGTTTTTACGTTTGTGGAAGCCCTGGGGATCACCTCGCTGCTGGCGCTGGGGATAGGATTCATGGTAAACGTCAAGGGTATGCCCTTCCTGGCGGTAATCTCCCAGGAACGGTACATTTACCCCCTGCTCATAACCATCATCATGAGGGAACTGGGCCCTCTCCTGACGGCTTTTATCGTCATAGCCCGGTCCGCCACCGCTATTGCCACGGAACTCGCCGGGATGGTCGTTTCCCACGAGGTAGAAGCCTACATCTCCATAGGGGTCGATCCGATTGAGCATTTAGCGGTCCCCCGGTTCCTGGGGCTTATCCTTTCCCTCTTTCTCCTCAATATATACTTCTCCCTCTTCGGCTTGGGCGCTTCCTTTGCGGCGGCTCAACTCTTCAACCCCCTGCCGGCGGAGGTTTATTTCAGCAACTTGTTACAGAGTTTGAATTTTTCGGATATAGGCATATCAATCGTGAAGAGTATCTTTTTTGGCATGATCATAGCCGTCGTCGCGCTTACACATGGATTCTCCGTTGAACGGGCAAGTACGGAGATTCCCGTAGCGGGTCTTAAAGCAGTGAGTTCGTCTTTCTTCTGGTGCGTTCTCGTGGATGTCCTGCTTTCCGCCCTTTACTACGCCGCTCTGACCTGACCCGGAACGCGGCGTACCGATGGCGAACCCCATAATCGAGATGAAAGACGTTTCTTTTACCGCCCAGGGGGAACGGATAGTGAAAAACGTTTCCCTCTGTTTTGAGGAAGGCGCGTCCGCTGCGCTGGCGGGTCCTTCCGGGTGTGGGAAGAGTACGGTTCTCAAACTGGCCGCCGGGCTCCTGGTCCCGTCAGGCGGCGGCGTGTTCTACCGGGGGAAAAACATCGCGTCCATGAGCCGGGATCAGAACCTGGCTTTCCGCCGGGAAGCGGCGGTGGTCTTTCAGGATTCGGCGCTGTGGGCCAACCAGAACCTCGATCAAATCCTGGAGCTTCCTCTGCGGATTCATTTTCCCGGTATGGAAAGCAGGCGGCGGCGGGAGCGGATACGGGAGATGACGGAGATGGCGGGATACCACCGGGATTTGTCGGTTCGTCCGGCCATGCTTTCTATGGGGGAGCAGAAACTCATCGCCTTTGCCCGGGCCATGCTCTGCCGTCCAGCCCTGCTCTTCCTGGACGAGTGGACCGAATCTCTGGACGATTCCTCCGCCCGGCGGCTTATTGAAATAGTCACGCGTTTCAAGGCGGAAGGGAAGACAATTATTTTTGTCAGCCACCGCTTCCCGCTGATACAGAGCCTGGCGGATCGTGTTATCCTGATTGGTGAAGGACGAATAATCCGGCAGATTGAGGGGGAACACATACCTGGCGATCAGGATTTGGCGAAGCTGCTGGAAAAGGATTAGCTCTATGCGGTTCAGGATACGCTTTGCCGATCAGATAGTGGGGATTCTTACCATTATCGCCCTGCTTGTTCTGGGGACGGTCGTTTTTCTTCTCGGCGGCCAGAAGCGGTGGTTTGCCCGGGATTTCCGGTATCTTGCCTATTTCGACAGCGCGGCGGGACTCGGCAGCAACATGCCGGTTCAGTATAAGGGATTTACCATAGGAAACGTGAAAGCCGTACGGCTGACTGAGGACGACCGGGTAGAGGCGGTGATCAGCATCTTCGACATCTATGTGGACCGGGTTAGGGAAGGCTCCCTGGTGGAACTTGCGGTAAGCCCCATCGGACTGGGGAACCAGTTCCTGTTTTACCCGGGCCGCGGCGAAGGCCCCCTTGCGGAAGGGACGGTGATCCCCAATTACCGGTCGCCGGAAGGCCGGGCCTTGATAAGCCGGGGGCTTGCCGCCGCGCCCAGCCAGGATGACGGGGTCGCTACCCTGGTCAGCCGGGCCAACGCCGTGCTGGAAAATCTCAATAACCTGGTGGTCCAGGTGGAGGACGCCTTTACGGGAACTGATGAGACCGTCCTGGGCCGGACCTTAGGCGGGGCGGAACAGGCCGCCGCCGCCGCCGGGAAAACCCTGGGGGCGGTGGAAGACGCCGCCGCCGGCGTACCGGGGATGGCCGAAAACATCCTGGACTCCCTTGACGGGGTATTAGCGGACCTGCGGCCCGTCATCGGGAATCTCGAAAGGGTTTCCGGAATGCTCGCCGCCCCGGACGGCGCGGTCGCCCTGACCCTGGACGGCGAAGGGGATGTGTACGCCAACCTGGAGGCTTCCGTTAAATCCCTGGCCGGTATTCTGGGCAGCCTGGAGCGGGCCGGTGAATTTATCCCGGCCCAACTCCCCCAGATCGCCGCTTTGATCCTGGAACTCCAGAAGGCGCTGCGGACCGCCCAGGATGTACTGACCGCCCTGACCAACAACCCCCTGCTTAAAGGCGGCGTTCCGCCTCACGGCCAGCTCAAAACGGACGGCGCCAGTTTCCGGGATATACGGTTTTAGGATACGATATGCACCGAAAGGAACGAGACATGAAGAGCGCCTCTGTTACGGGAACCCCTGGGCGGTTTGTTTTTTTTCTTGCCCTTGTATCCGGTATTTTTTCCGCCTGTTCTTCCGCGCCCAAGCAGCCGGCGGAGGTCCGCATAGTCCGGGACGCGGCGGCAGGCCGGCTGGAACAGGCGAACCGGGAGGCTGACTGGGGGAATTACGCCGCGGCCCTTTCTCTCGCAACGGAAGCCCGGCGTATGGCGGTCTCTGTTGACGACCCTGCCCTGCGGGTCAGGACGGGGCTGTCCATAGGGAACAGCCTGTTCTTTTTAGGCCGCCGGGATGAGGCGGACTCGGCCTGGCGTTCCGCTCTGGAAGAAGCGGAAACCGAAGGGGATGCGGAACTCGCCGCGGTCAGCCGGATTTACCGCCTCCGCGGGGAGCTTCTATCCCTCATTATCCCGGCGGAGGACGCGAACGGCGGCGCTCCTGATGCTGCCCGCGATAGTTCCAGAAGCGCCGCCGAACTCCGGTCACAGGTTCAGGCGGAGTTGAGGGCCGTTAAAACAGACCCGCTTTCCGCCGCCCTGGGCTGGATAGTCATTGGTCTGGCGGAAAAGGAACTGGGCCGTTACCGGGAAGCGGAAGACGCCTTCAGAACGGCCCTGGCCATTCACGACAAAGAGCGGTATTTGGAGCAGGCCGCCTATGACTGGTACCTCATCGCTTCGGTCTTTTCCGTGGCCGGACGATATACCGACGCCCGCGCCGCGCTGAAAGAAGCCCTGCGCTTCGACCGGCGGGCGGAAAACGTTTACGCATTAGGCACGGATTGGCTCGCCCTTGGGGACGTCTATTCCAAAGAGGTCAGGCGGGATCAGGCGGCGGCGGCGTATCAGCGGGCTGCGGAAATATTAAGGTCAGGCGGTTTCACTGCGGAGGCGGAGTATGCTGAAACGCGGAAGGATGCGTGGGAATAGGGCGCGGAGCGACCTGGGCGAACGGAACCCTGGAGCGACCGAAGGGAGCGGAGCATATAAACGGATAAAAAACAACCGGCATGAAAAGAAGGGGGCGATAATCTCCGATGTGCCGATACGGTTGACCGGATCAAAAACAAAAACCTATTATCCCAAACCGATACGAAAGATCAAATATTACGACAAGGAATACCATCACACGTATGAGTTTATCACGAATAATATAGAGATGGGGGCACAGGAGATAGCGGACATCTACAAGAGGCGGTGGCAGGTTGAATTATTTTTTAAATGGATAAAGCAGAACCTGAAGATAAAGAGCTTCCGGGGAACCGGTGAGAATGCGGTATTCAGTCGGATATGGGTAGCGCTTATAATATCGGTTCTGTTGTGGATATGCAGAACCCTTGACGGGGTAATAGCCTCTGCCCATCAGATATTGCAAATGATGAAAACAACACTCCTTTCCAAAGGATCTGTCTCGGAATTATGTATGAATAAACCGCC
>JAIRSS010000229.1 GCA_031255315.1 Spirochaetaceae bacterium | reverse complement strand
GTTTTCAAAGCCGGCGAGAGGTTAGGCTCGTTTTCGATTTGTTTACGGGCCTTTTCTATGGTTTCCTGTATGTTTATGTTGTTTCCCATCCCGGGTTTAGTTATAGCATATATTGTTTGTTTATATCAGGGGAACCGGCTGAATAGTTACCAATTTTTTATTATTCCCCTAGCAGTTTGTTGCGCTTCGTGCTCAAAGTTATAGAAAAAGTTTCAGAAATAACATCTTCGGTAGAATAAATTAAATTCATCGACTTGAAAATCGTTTCAATTTGTACTCCCAAAGCACCAAAGACAGGAACCAGAACAAAAGCAGAGAAACGAGAAAAAAGCTCTTGACGACAAAAGCCAAGATGTTTACGGGGATATTCTTTTTCTTGGGCAGCTTTATCCTTTCAACATAACGAAATGATACTGTATGTCGATATTTTTTATATATCTTATGCGTTTTGTCCAAATGGGACATAGCGTTTTTGTATGAATTCAGGATAGTTTGCCGTTTTGTCCGGCGGATAAACTGAACAATAGAGGCTTTTCCTGAACTCCAGTTTTTGGAAAAGCCTCTTCTTGGCATTACTGAAATTTCATCGCCTTCTATAACTCGCACGATGATATTTTGCAAGAGCATACCGCCAAAATACATATAAGGGGTAAGCCGCAGGTTACCTAGTTTTTACCGCCTTAACAGCCTCGGCCAGGGCGTTTTCCAGTAGTTCCGCATAACAAGTATTATATGTTATACTTTAAATCGCATAAAATGGAACGATTTTGGAGAAAGCGATACATCCGGCACAGAAACGGCCTCTTTCCTGATCTCAACGGATCGGGGAAGTATCCGGTTCGGAACATCAAAAGTGTTGACGGCGGAAAGCTCTCCTTCCATAATTTTATGCTCAATCCAGTGTACGTTACCAAAGGATTTCAGATCAAGTTCCATAAGCTGAGTTTCACCAGAAATGTTCACGCAGAGCACCGCCACCTCACCCCGTTCTTCATTATAGGTAGCGGCGCAGGCAATGGAAGGCACTTCTCCGTAGGCGGCGCTTTCCAATACCGGTGCTTTGGCAAAGACCCTAAGAGCAACCCCGGTACAATATTGGGCGGCCATGGCGAAGGGATAAAATATCGTCTGGCGTATGGCTTTGCCGCCTTTTTCGGTAATGATAGGGGCGATGACATTCACCATCTGGGCGAGACAGGCAATGCGGACCCTGTCGGAATTGTTGATCAGGGTACATAGAAGCCCACCGAAAACGATGGCGTCCAGAAGAGAATAATTGTCTTCCAGAATGGAAGGAGCAAATTCCCACTGTCGCATCCGGGTTTTGGCCTGGTACCAGATGTTCCACTCGTCGAAAGACAGCATCATTGTCCTTTTGGATCGCTTGAGGGCTTTGACATAATCGGCGGTAGCGGCCACCGTTTTGATAAAACTGTCCATCTCGTGAAAAGAAGCGAGAAAATCTAACTCGTTTCCCAGATTTTCGTAGTAGCGGTGAAGGGAAAGATAATCGACCTTATCATAGGTGTATTCCAATACGATGCGGTCCCACTCGGGGTAAGTAGGTTGGCAGGATGTGGAACTACCACAGGCTGTCAATTCAATGGAAGGATCCACCCATTTCATGATCTTCGCCGCCTCCAGCGCCTTTTTGCCATAATCCGGAGCATCCAAATGACAAGTCTGCCAAGCCCCATCCATTTCATTGCCGATACACCAGAGTTTGATATTGTGGGGTTCCCGGTGTCCGTTTTTGACACGCAGATCGGAATAAAAAGTACCCGAGGGAAAATTGGCGTATTCCACCAGATATCCTGCTTCCTGAGGGGTTCCGGTTCCCATATTAACGGCATACATTACTTCGCTGCCCACGGACTTGGCATAGTCGCAAAATTCATCAATACCTATCTCATTGGGTTCTATAGAAGACCATGCATAGTCCAGACGCATGGGCCTTTCGGCCCTGGGGCCGATTCCGTCATGCCAGTTATAACCCGACACAA
Source organism: Spirochaetaceae bacterium (assembly GCA_031255315.1). The sequence goes on along the minus strand of JAIRSS010000229.1, from coordinate 13,739 downwards.
AATTGCCGCCGGGGTAACGCAGGGCGCCGAAGTGAAGCTCCCTTACTAGTGCCCGTACATCCTCCCGGAAACCTTGTGTATCGGCCTGAGGATGCCCCGGCTCGTAAATTCCATCGTATACACAACGCCCCAGATGTTCTACAAAGGTAGAGTAAAGCCGACTCCCTATGGAGCCGACTCTATAATCCTTATCCAGCATCACACGGACTTTTCCATTCATTTGTTTTTCCTCAATATCTTCGTTTTATTTTATCCCTTGACGCCACCGATAGTCATACCATCAATGAAGGCGTTCTGCTTGAAAAGATAAATAATCGCGATAGGAATTACCGCCAGGACCGCGCCAGGCATTAGCATATTGTAGTTGTTTCCGTAGGGGGTTATCAAGGTGGAAAGCCCTACTGGCAAGGTCATTTTGAATCGGTCGGCGGTAACAATCATGGGCCAGACAAATGCGTTCCAGCTTCCCATAGCCTGTAGAATGGTCATGGCACCCACTGCGGGTTTCATTAGCGGAAAGATAATCTGGACGAAGATTCTGAATTCCCCGCAACCGTCGATGCGAGACGCATCAATAAAATCCTTAGGGATACCTACGGCATATTGGCGAAAGAAAAATACCGCGAAAGGGGAAACCGCATAAGGCAGAATAATGCCGGCGTAGGTATTATATATCCCCATGCCGATAACCAGTTTGTACAAGGGCAGTAATAGTATCTCTACCGGTACCATCATGACGATAAGTACCAGTATAAATGCGAGATTCCTACCCCGAAACCGGTACACCGCCAAAGCATAACCTACAGCGGAAGACAGGCCGAGGCAAACGGCGGTCTGGATGACGGTGATGATAAGAGAATTAGCGTACCATCTAAAATAAATGGCGCTGTTGTCGGTAGCGAGAAGCATATAATTGTTGAAGCTCATTATCGCAACATCAAGCTTCAGGCTAATTCCGTAGCGCATTAATTCCTGTCCCGGCTTAAATGACGAAATGATCATAAACAGAAAGGGAATAAGGGTAAATATAGCAGTAAGTGTACATATAACGAAGGCGATTAATTGCAGATAGACTTTTCTTCGTTGCATCAGGATTCCTCTTTCTTAAAAAATCCAAACAGGCTTAACTGGATAACCGTGATAATCATAATGAGGAAAATCAACGTCACCCCCACCGCAGAGGCGAATCCCAGATCGTTATTGGTAAACCCTGCATAATAAATATACCCAACCAGCGTAAGCCCTATGTCCGCAGGAGAACGAGCGGTCCAAAAAGCGAAGGATTCGGCAAACATGGAAAGACCTCCGTAGACGCTTATGGTAACCACGTAGATTATTACAGGCCGTAAACCAGGAATGGTGATGTGAAAAAATTTTCTCACAAGGTTAGCTCCGTCTATGTCGGCGGACTCATACAGCTCAGGGGAAATATTCTGCAAACCTGAAAGAAAATACACGATGTTTACACCCAACCAACGCCAAGTACAAAGCACCACCAGTGCAAACATACCGGTATTGCGCTCCATGAGCCATTTTCTGGAGGGGACACCGAAAATTCCCAATATGGCATTTACAAAGGTACTATCCTGAGAGCCGAAAGCGTAGCGAAAAAACATGCCTGCCACGATAACTGAAGTCAGGGCAGGCATGAAAAAGGCAGAGCGAAAGATAATTCTACCCCAAGTGAACTTGCCGTTCAGTATCACCGCAAGGAGAAGAGGGACGGGAACCAAAACGATGATAGTCCAGAAAGTATAACGCATACTGTTTACGATGGCGGCGTAGTAATGTACATTAAAAAGGTTCCGGTAATTTTTAATACCGATGAACTCGATATCAGTAAAACTATTAAGTTTCTGGAAACTCATAATAAACGAGCTCACCAGAGGATAGAGAAAAAATATAAAAAAGGTGAGAATAAAAGGCAGAATGAATAAATAGGGGGCTATTTTTTGTGAATCCAAAGTCAGGCGTTTTACGCTATTTTTCATCCCGCCTCTCCTTTAACTCTCTGCCCGCAGTTCGTCTGCGGCGGCCTTGAGCCCCGCCGCCGGAGTCTGCGTCTCATTTTCCAGCACATTGGGCATAACGGTTTTTTGAAGAATAGTAATACCCTTGGGATACTGGGGAGTAATGTTCAGGGGATTAAACTCATCCTTGATGGTATACAGTATGTCAAACACATCAGGACCAAAATAATCAATGTACTTGTTGGGCTGCTTCATAACAGGATCATCCCATACATCCCAGCGCAGGGGATCAAAGCCGAGGATAGTCCATGTTTTGATGCTCTGATCCCGATCCAACTTGGCGAAGGCGAGAAATTCCTTGACAAGCTGTTTGTCCTTTGCCTGAGCGGTAACGGCAGTCCCGGTACCGCCCATACCGGCAGACCGCTTGTCCCCTTCCTTGAAAATAGGCATAGGGCGAATAACGATTTTCCCCTTGAGGTCAGGCATATAGTCAGTGAAACGCCCCATATACCATGCCGGCATCAGGATGGCTCCCACATTGCCCTGGTTCATGTAGGCGTACCATTCCTCGGCATGCATAAATCCTCCGGGAGCCTTTATCGCCACGCCGGTTTTGATGTTGTCTAGCATATATTGAAGAGTAGCCACATTAACGGCATTGTCCAGCGTCACTGATCCATCGGCGCCAAAGATGTCGGCGCCCTGCTGGTTCATCATGGGGTAGATTGACCAGTGTTCGGTGGTTTCATAGGCAGTCATAGGCTTTCCTGTTCCCGCAAGGACCACTCTTCCCGCATCGGCGAAGTCCTTCCATGTCTTGATGTCGTCTATGTTAATCCCGGCGGCATCCATAATTTCCGCGTTGTAATATACAACCGTAGCGCCAACATGAAAGTCTATTCCGTAGTAGTTCCCATTTTTCGCATAGTTATCGAATCGCGCTTTAACCACCTTGTCCATATAAGGAACAAGAACATCGTTCAGAGGTTCCAGTCCCGGTGTTGAACCCTGTAAATAGTTGGCAAAACGGTTGATCTCGATGTCCACCATGTCGGGCGCACCCTGACCAGACTGTAGGGCAATGAGCAGCTTGTTGTGATTGTCATCGTAGGCATACACCTCAGATTTGAGGGTGATGGGACGATCCGGGTTTTTCTGATTCCATACGGATACCGCGTCATCGTAAAACTCGCGATGCAAATCCTGAAAGGTCCAGAAACTCAATTCATAAGCGCTCCTGGAACCTCCGCTTTCAGCGGGTTTAGCCCTATTGCAACTTACGAATACGATGGAAAGGACAACGCAAAACACGATTCCTAACATCTCTCTTTTCATAGATTCCTCCTAATTCAGTTTCATATTTTTTAGAATATTTAAAATATTCTAACAGGTACAATATCAAATCGGCCTTGTCATCGTGCGTAAATTCTGTATATCACTCAATCCCCCTGATATAAGCCCGAAAAAGTTATAAACAGAAATAAACATACGGTATACGGATATATGAAAAAAGAAATGTCTCTCAAGATTGAAGGCTCTGATGAAAAACCAGAGATAAATTGGTCCCGGGGCTTCAATCTTTCCGATCTCCGTCACTGACAGGCAATCGGTGTAGAGTACCGGAGCCGCCTCCATTACGGCAGTCAACCCAAATGGCCGCAACGATCTTTTCGCCCCCAGCGTCCACTCCAATGCTGTTTCTGCGAATCCATTCAATTTCCCCAGGGTCATTCTGTATCTCCTTTGGTATATGCACCGGGGAGACAGAATTCCCGAACCGCCGTTATGAGTTTTCTGCGGAAAAAAAGTTTACCTGTGGTTACTACAGAATGTAAGAAAACCGCGCTAGGTATGGGGGGGGGGGGGGGGGGGTGAAAACTATATCGGGCGCGGCTATTTCACCGCGCCGCTTTTGTGGGAAGCGCACCTGAACCGGGCAAAACGCACCAACACACTTGCAATAGAAAGCAAAAACCATGCCAAACGCAATTATTTCAGAGATAGTTTTTGAAAAAATCAGTTCTTCACCCATGTTTTTAGTATATAATACCTTTTTTATTATATCAAGGGATATTTTACAATTTTTTAATTCTTTGCAACTATGTTATTCACCTGCGGGGGAATAACGAAAATTGGCGGAATGAAGGCGGGGCTTTAGCCCCAGTTCACCGCGATTGTTCCAGAACCGTTGCCAGCAAATTGAATTGAGAAAGGGGAAAGTCGCGGACTTGCTCCGCAAGTCCGACCCCTGCGCTCCGGCCCTACGGCCCTCCGCTACCTCCTCTACGGGGGGCCAGCCCCCCGCCCCCCACATCACCCAGGCCCGGCCTTGCCGCGCCCCTTGCTTTTTTTGCGGCGGTGAACGGCCGCGCAAGGGCCGCACCAACCCTCCAGGCCGGGCCATGCTTGCTAACGTCAGGTAAACAATTTACCGATACAGGCATACCTGTTTGTTGGCATATAGGCGGGTTTAATACATTAATGCTGTTGTGGGGAAAAACTCAGGGGGCCAAAAGGGGCGGCATGGTTCTGTTCCTATTTTACCTGTGTTTTCAGGCCCCATTCCCGGCGAGGGGTATCAAAAAACTACCCTTTTCTCCGGGAACCCTGTTTGAAGTACAAGGATTTATCCCTTTCTTGCCTTGAAAGCCCGGCGATTTGGCGTTTAATTTTCCGGCGGCGGTCCGGTATTTCTCCCATTCCTTTTTGGTAATAACCGGGCGGGCTTTGAACTACGCCGCTTCACCCATTCGGGAACATCGGTTAAACGGCAGGCGTCCTCATCAACAAACCATACCCGGTCCGTAACTCCCCCATCTTTGGGGCACAGCGGGGCCGAACAGCCGCCAAAGTATTTGCACTTCATCATTTCATTACCGCTTTGGTTCCGCTAAACCACTCGCAGGTCGGTAGCCGCCGTTAGAGGCAACCAGCCCATCCGCCTCTCGTTCATGCTTTAATCGCGGGCCGGGACGGAGAAGAAAAACCTGGTAAAATGTCTGATTTTTGGATGTTCCGCAACGCACGGTGAAAGTCTTCGTACATCACTTTCCGGCAGACCGTCGTAAGCCCCCCGTCAGGGAAGAATACAAACCCCTCGCCGTTCATTGCCTTCAGTTCCGCCGGATAGTTGATCATTTCACGGGGAAGCGGCACGTTGTGTTTATTTTTTGTTTTTGTGTCCCGGTATCCGTATTCGTCATACTGTTTGCACAGGCAGATATGGTCTTCATAAATGACGCCGCCCTTAAGTCCCGGCACCTCGCCTGCACTCATGCCCGTCAGCGCCGCCAGCTCGTTTGCCGTGCAGGAAATCCGGTTATCGTCCCACACCCGCCGCCAGTCTCCCGCGAACAGCTTTTTGAACTCTTCCCGCGTGATTATCTTTATCTCCTTCCAGTCGTTTACCAGCCTCTCCATCTTTTCGACCGGGTTGGCGGGAATAATCTTTCGCGCCGCCGCTTCGGTCATCATCGTTTTGAACGTTTCCAAATACCCGTTGATTGACGTATTCTGATAGTTCCTTTCGATCAGGCTGCCGGGCCGGTTCCCGGCATCGTCTCTGGTAATCCTGTGCATGAGCATTGCCCCGAAGTAAGGGAGCAGGTGATTTTTCAGGTAAGCGCAGGTCTCCCACTCTCGCCAGCCGCTGGCGTAACCGGTAAAGGTGGGGCGGTACCCGCCTCCCTTCCCGCAAGAGGCGGTTACACCTGACCCGCGCCGCCGTCATGGTAGTTTCCCCGGCAGACAGCCGCCCAGCCTCTTATCGTCGCCATCGCAGGCGTAGCAATAGGCGACCCGCTTTCCCGAAGGAATAACGCGCCAATATAGGGTAAAATCATTGTGAATCTTCACAGGCCCCCCGATTTTGGGAATATGATGTCATTGCCGGTAACACCGTTTTTCCCGTAAGTTGTGTACACCCAATCAGCACCGCTAATTCTTTACAGAATAATAAGTTGCACGGAGATGGGGAAAAGGGAACCCGGCAAAACGTCTGATTTTCCGGTTCTCTGCTTCATAATTTTCGTCCCCGGAGACGAACCGGGCGGGTAAACCGGGAACCCCCAGCCTCATAAACCCTTTCATTGACATTCCATCCTGCCTTCTTTATGCTCAATCCTATGAAATTTCTGCATACTGCGGATTTGCACCTGGGGAAAGTCTTCCACGAACATTCTCTTATTGAGGATCAGCGGTATATGCTGGACCGGCTCGCTGAAATTCTGTCCGACGGTTCCATCGCCGCCCTGCTCATCGCCGGGGATGTCTACGACCGGTCCATCCCGTCTCCCGGCGCGGTGAGCCTTTTCAGCGCCTTCTTAGGAAAGGTAAAGGCCCGCCGTCCGGATATGCAGGTTCTTATCCTCCCGGGAAACCACGATTCTTCTTCCCGGCTCGGCTTTGGCAGGGAACTTTTTGCCGAACTGGGCGTCCACTTTGTTACCAGGCCGGAAGACGCCTTCCGTCCGGTTCTGGTAACAACGGGCGGGCCGGGAACCCGGTCCGAAACCTGCGCCTTCTTCCTCCTCCCCTTCCTGCATCCGGGGAGCCTGCGGGCGGAAATGACCGGCGGGAAGGATGAGGGCGGGGAGGCGGAACCGCTCCGGTCCCAGGTCCGCCTGGCTGAGGAAGCCGCCGCCCGGCTGGAAGCGGCCCGGCGGGAGGCTCTGGCCGCGGGAGCGGACTACGCGGCGCTGGGGGCGCATCTCTTCGCGGCGGGCGGCGCTGAATCCGAATCAGAGCGGGTCTTCCTGGGCGCCACCGAGCGGGTTCCAGCGGACCTCTTTGCGTCCTTCGATTATACCGCCATGGGGCATCTTCACCGCTTCCAGCAAGCCGGGGAACGGGCGTGGTATTCCGGAAGCCCCTTGGCGTACTCCTTTGAGGAAGGAAGATACGAAAAGGTCTTTCTTTTAGTTGAACTGGAAAGGAAAAACCCGGAATCCGCGTCTGAAACGCCTCCGAAACCGGCGCTCTCGGTGGAACCGGCTGCCATGCGGCCCATGAGGAAAATGCGGAGCATCCGGGGTTCCTTTGACTATTTTTTCCGAGACGAGGCGCGTGACCCCCTGCTGAAAGAAGCGGAAACAGATTACCTCGAAGCGGTCCTGACCGATCCGGGCCTTACTGAAAATCCACTGGTCCTGCTCCGCCGCCGGTTTCCCTGGATACTCTCGGTAAAACAAGAGGCGGCTTTCGCGGCCCTTCTGGAGGCCCGGCCGGGGACGGTTCCCGGCCCGAACGCGGGAACCCCGAAGCCGGGTGAACGGCGGAGTCCGGTTGAAGACTTTGAAGATTTTCTTGGTGAAATCTACGGCGGGGAGGACCCTGACCGGGATGAAAAGACGGCGGCCTTCAAGGAACTTCTTGATGAATTGGAAAAAAGCGAAGAGGAACCCACCGGAGGCGAACAGTGAAGCCTGAAAAACTCACCATAGAAAATTTCGGCCCCTTTACCGGAAGGGAAACCGTGGATTTCACCGTCCTGGAAGACATATTCCTTATCACCGGCAGGACTGGCTCGGGCAAGACCACCATTTTCGACGCCCTCTGCTTTGCGCTGTACGGGGCCGTGCCGGGAAGCCGCAAAGGACATATCTCCCGGCTGCGGAGCGACTATGCCGGAGACGGCGTGGAATGTTCGGTTTCCCTCCTGTTCAGCGCCGGCGGCCGGCGGTACCGCATAGACCGTTCCCCCCGGCAGGAAAAACCCAAGAAGCGGGGAACCGGCGTTACAACGGTGGAAGAAACCGCGGTACTCAGCGAAATCCGGGACGGAACGGCGGCGCCTCTCAGCGGGAAAAAAAGCGAGGCGGATGAACAGATACGCCGTCTTATCGGTCTTGAAGCCGAAGAATTCTTCAAAATCGTCCTGCTTCCCCAGGGTGAATTCGCGGAGTTTCTCCGGCAGAATACTACCGGCCGCCGGGCGGTTCTGGGGAAGCTCTTCCCGGTGGACAAGGCCGCCCGGCTTCGGGAACTGGCGCAGGAAAAAGCCCGCGCCGCCGTCCTGGAAGCCCGGGAAGCAGGACGGGCGCTGGAGGAAATCAGCAGGCGCGTCTCTTTCGGCACGCTGGAAGAAACCCGACGGAAGGCCGAAGAAGCGGTTCGGGAAGCCAAAGCCGCCGCCGCCGCCGTAGCGTTGGAAACGGAAACCATGAAGGCGCTGCTTGCGGCCCGGCGGAACGAGGCCGCCCTCACGGAACGGCTTGAGGCAGCCGAAAAAGAAACCGCCCGGAACGACGCGGAAGAAGGGGCGGTTCAGGAAAACCAAAAACGCCTTGCCCTGTCCCGGATTGCCCAGCCCCTGGCCTACGAGGTGAAACGGGTGGAGGAAAAGGAGCGGGAAGCGGTTTTAGCCGCGGAAGCGGCTGAAAAAACCCGGAAGGAACGGGAAGCGGCTCAGGACCGTGCGGAACAAGCGGAAATCCGCGCCGCCGCTCTTCCGGGGCTTGAGCGGGAGGAACACGTCCTGCGGGAAAAACGGCCCGCCCTGTTGGAGCTTGCGGCTGAAGAAGAGACCCTCCGGAAAAACCGGAAGGACGCGGCGCTGCTGGGCAAAAGAATACAAACCCTGTCGGATAGAATCGATCATCTGGGGGCCCAAAAACGGGAAAAAGAGGCGGAAATTCAGAACCTGGAAGCGGCGGCCCAAAACGCCGTCCTTCTGGACGCCCGGTGGGAACGGGAGCGTCGCACTAAAGACCTTCTGGTAGAACTTGGCAGGATTGCCGTGGAAGCCGGAACCCTGGACGCCGAAGAGTGCGCCGCCGGCCTCCGCATTGCGGCCCTTGAAGGGGAATGCGGGGAGCTTGAAACGCGCATCCCCATACAGGAAGCCGAAGTCAGGCGGCTGCGGACGGAGAAGGAGGAGCGGGAACGGACCGGCATGGCGGCCCTTCTCGGCGCGGGCCTCCGGGAGGGGGAACCCTGTCCCGTCTGCGGCTCCACGGAACACCCCAATCCCGCCGCTCAAACGGAACCAGTCTATGGCTACGCCAGCCGAATCGCGGCACAGGAAAAATCCCTGGCTGACGCGGGGAAAGCCCTCGCCGCTAAACAGGCGGAACGGGAAGGCCGGGAACAGGAACGCGCCCGCCTGTACGCCCGCCGGAAGGCCCTGTCGCAATCCACAGCGGAAATCCGCTCCGAAGCCGCTCCCCAGGACGATCCGGTCATGGCGGCATGGTTTTCCCGCGGTGGGGAACTCCCGGACACGACGGACGCCGTCCGCCTCCGGGAGGCCCAGATAGCCGCCCTTAACGCCGTTACCGCCGCCCGGAGCGAAGCCCAGCGGGCGGCAAAGCGGCTGACGGAAGCGCACCGGGAACAGCGCCTTTTGGAGCGGGACAGTACGGAAGCGGAAAAGGAATATGCCGGACTGGTAGAAAAGCACACGAATCTTCTTTCTGCAATAGAAGAAACAACACGGAAACAAGCGCGGCTGCTAGACGCCGCTTGTGATGAAGAAGGCGTTCCTTCCGCCGACGCCGCTCTCGCCGAACTGGACGGCCGCCTTCTTGCCCTTACCGGAGAGATACGCCGCCGCCGGCAAGACGGGGAGGAAGCAGGCCGGAACCTCGCGTCGGCGCTGGCTCATGAGGAAAGCGCCCGTCAAAAACAGGAGGCTGGGGAAACGGCGCTTCTGGCGGCGGAGGAAACCCTGACGGCCGCCCTGTCGTCTTCCCCCTTCCCGGACCGGAAGGCCCTCACGTCCGCTCTTTTGGACGGGAAAACCGAATCAGCCCTGGAAGCGGCGCATGCCCAATGGAAGGAGGAGCGGACTACCCTCCGGTCCCTGCGGGCGGAATTACAGAGAAACCTTGAGGCCCTGGGGGGGGAACTTGCGGTTCTGGGGGCCGCCTGGAACACGGGAGAAATCCCGTCCGGGGCCGAGGCGGAAGCGCGGCTTGCGGACCTGACCGCCGGACAGGAAGCGGCGGAAGCGGAGCGGGACCGGAAGACCGGAGAGCTGGCCGCCTTTATACGGGACGAAGCCCTGCTGCGGGAAACCCACGAACGGTTCACCGCCGCAAGCCGCGTGAGCCGCCGCCTTTCCGCCCTTGCCGATGATTTGGGCGGGAAAAACCCCCGGAAACGGGCCTTTGACGCCTGGCTTTTGGGCCGCTACCTGGCGGAAGCCGCCGCCTGCGCAACCCGGCGTCTTGAGCGCATGAGCGAATCACGATATTCCCTGCTCTTGGACAGCGGACGGGAGTCCGGGCGCGGGCAGTCGGGCCTGGACCTGGCGGTATTTGACGCCTATACCGGAAAATGCCGGCCCTGCGCTACGCTTTCAGGCGGCGAAAGCTTCATGGCCTCTATCAGCCTTGCCCTGGGTCTTGCGGACTCCATACAGAACCGTTCCGGCGGCGTACGTCTGGACGCGGTCTTCATTGACGAAGGCTTTGGCAGCCTGGACGAAACGAGCCTGGACCGGGCCTTAGTCATTCTGGATGAACTGCGGGATCACCGCATGGTGGGCCTCATCTCCCATGTTGGGGAACTACGCTCCCGTATTCCAAGCCGCATCGAAGTCATCAAGTCGGGATCGGGTTCCCGGATTCAGCAGTAAGACCGATCAACCCCGGCTGCCGCGCGGGATCGGCCGTGATTCCTCCGGTATAACACCGCTTGCTGCCGGTACTCACCGCGGTGTCGAACATGACACTCCCGATCCGCCACTGTGAAAGAGGCGGCGTTTATGATAGAAATTCTATCACTTGAGGAGAAACACATGAAACAACGAGCTTTAATCAGCGTATTCAATAAGGAAGGCATTATCAATCTGGCGGCGTTTCTGAACGACGCCGGATGGGAGTTGGTGTCCACCGGGGGGACGGCGGACTATTTGCGGGGCGAAGGGCTTCCGGTTACCGATATATCGGCGGTTACGGGGTTCCCCGAATGTCTGGACGGACGGGTCAAGACGCTGCATCCCGCCGTTCACGCGGGACTTCTCGCGCGGCGGGACCGGCCCGATCACCGGGAAACCCTTGAGAAACTCGGCGTTTCGGCGATAGACCTCGTGTGCGTCAATCTCTACCCGTTCTTTGAAAAGGCCCGGGCGGAACGTTCCGGGGACAATCCCGGTGAGTATCCTTCCGGCGAAACGATAGAGTTCATTGATATAGGGGGGCCGGCTATGCTGCGCTCCGCGGCGAAAAACTACCCCGACGTGATAGTCCTCACCGACCCGGCGGATTATCCCGGCGTCATGGAAGGAATCAGCGCGGGAGAAGTGCCGGTGCAATTCAGAAGACGCCTGGCGGGGAAGGTTTTCGCGTTAACTTCCGCCTATGACGCCGCGGTCGCCCGTTACCTGGACCCTGATGCGGCTCAGACGGAGTATCCCGCGTATTGGCCTGTATCGGTGAAAAAGGCGCAATCCCTGCGCTATGGGGAAAACAGCCACCAAACCGCCGCCCTGTACTTCGATACCTGCAGCCCCGGCGCCATTCCTGCTATGGAGCAGCTCCACGGAAAAGAACTGAGCTACAACAACATCCGCGACCTGGACCTGGCCTGGAAAGCGGTCTGCGCCTTCGGACTCCCCTCGGAAGGGATTGCCCCCTTAGGAGAAGCGGAACTCCGTGCCCTGGGCTTGTCCCGGTACGGGGCGGGTTCAGGCGGGGCGGCTGCCTGCGCGGCGGTTAAGCACAACACCCCCTGCGGCATAGCCCTGGGGGATTCTCTCCCGGAAGCGTATGCCAAAACCTTTGCCTGCGATCCGGTCTCTATCTTCGGCGGCATTGTGGCGTGTAACGTTTCCGTTGACCGGATAACCGCGGAAAAGCTCGCGGAACTTTTTTTGGAGATTGTCGTTGCCCCGGCCTTTGAAGACGCCGCCTTAGGGATACTCAAAAAGAAGAAGAACCTCCGCGTCATCCGCGCTCCCCAAGCCCCCGGGGAAAGACGGGAATGTATCTCCATTGACGGCGGCCTTTTGGTGCAGGAAGCGGACCGGCGGCTTCTTGAAAAATGGGAAGTAGTTACCAAAGCCGCTCCGCTCCCGGAGGATATACCGGACCTTATCTTTGGTATGAGGGCGGTGTCCTACGTGAAATCCAACGGCGTCATGGTGGTGAAAGACCGTGCGGCGGCGGGCATAGGCGGCGGCGAAGTGAACCGCATCTGGCCGGCCCGGCAAGCTCTTGAGCGGAGCGCCGCGGCCGTCAGTACGGAGGCCGTTCCGGCGGCGTTTGCAGACGGGAAACCGCCCCGCGTCCTGGCGTCGGACGCCTTCTTCCCTTTCCCGGATGTGGTGGAGGCGGCAGCGGCTTCCGGCATCAGGGCTGTCATCCAACCCGGCGGCTCCCGCAACGACTCCCTTTCGATTGAGGCGTGCGATAAACACGGAATCGCTATGGTGTTTACCGGGACGCGCCATTTTAAACATTAGCCGGGCGCGGGGGTCCGGGGAAACGGCCCGGTACGGGATCTTGTGCTTGAGGGTGTATGGGCGATGGTGAGGAGCGGGAAGGAGCCGTTGTTTTCCATAGGATTACACAGATTAACCCGGATTTTCCGCGTCAAACGTGTTCATAATCCGTATTAATCCGTGTAATCTGCGGACCCCTGGCATATAGTTTTGTCATTGAGTCCGCGCAAACTCCTAGGATATTGCGGTCGCTAAGGCAAGCTCTATCATCTGGTTGAAAGTCTGCTGCCGTTCTTCCGCGGTGGTAACCTCGCGGGTTACTAAATTATCGGAAACGGTGAGGAGGGTGAGCGCCTCACGCCCGTATTTCGCGGCCAGCGTGTAGAGTTCGGCGCTTTCCATTTCTACGGCGATACAGCCAAATTTGGCCCACAGCTTCCATTCATCGGGGTCCTCGGTATAAAACATATCCGATGATACAATAGGGCCGACTACCGGGTTAAACCCCAGGGCGAGGGCGGCGTCATAGGCGGTTCTAAGGAGGCTGAAAGAAGCGGTCGGGGCGTAGTCCCGGTTGCCGAACCGTATCTTGTTGACACCGGAATCCGTACAGGCGGACATGGCGATCACCAGGTCCCGCAGCTTCATATCGGCCCTGATAGAACCCGCGGTGCCGACGCGGAGCGCCCGTTTTACGCCATAGTCCCGGAACAACTCATTGACGTAAATGGAAATTGAGGGAATACCCATACCGGTCCCCTGCACGGACACCCGTTTACCCTTGTATGTTCCGGTATATCCAAAGATATTCCGTATGGTGTTGTACCGCGCGGGATTTTCCAGGTAGGTATCCGCAACAAATTTAGCCCGCAAGGGATCGCCGGGAAGCAGGATAACTTCGGCAATTTCTCCAGGTTTCGCGGCAATATGGGTAGACATAGCTAAACCTCCGTCGATTATGAATAATTTTGAGTATAGCTTATTGCGGAAAAAAAGGAAACTCCCCGCGTAGAGCGCCTCCCTTTGTAAAGGATAAAAGGCAGGAATACGGTCCGCGGATTACACCGGATTACCGCGGATTTTTCGTATCACCCGTGTTCGTAACCGGTGAAAATCCGCGTAATCCGTGGACTTTGGTGTCATGTATTTTTGTCATTTGGTGGTTACCAGGTACGAGGCTGTTCCAAAACTTCAGTTTTGAAACAGCCTCACATATCAATGAACAGGACGAGGAGGGGACATCCGCCGCGGGCCTCGCGCTGCCGGTATTGAATATGAGTGTTCTTCCCGTTGACCGCGCGTTTGATACACATACGGAGCATCCTCCCCGGTTGTTTTGAATTCAGAATTGCCGCCCTGTCCGCTGTTCCTTTTGGCTGCTT
>JAIRSS010000120.1 GCA_031255315.1 Spirochaetaceae bacterium | reverse complement strand
GTCGGGCACCTGGCCTCGTGCGGGCGGACCCGGTGGAAGATAGAGAACGAGCACAACAACGTACTGAAGAACCGGGGATACAATCTCCAGCACAATTTCGGACACGGGAAGAAGCATGCGTCTGAAGTCTTTTTTATCTTGAACCTGACAGGGTTCCAGTTACATACGATACTGGAGTTGGGGGACAAGGATTTCCGGGAGGCCCGGAAGCATGCGGGACGGTGTGATATGTTTTTCTACGAGATGCATGCCGCCCTGCGCTATGTCCTGCATGAAACCTGGCGGGATTTCCTGGTCTTTATCACCGCCGATGAAGACATGGAATGAAAATGAGAATTGCTGTGAGGCAACGCGATACCTTGACATGCCCGGTTAGGTATTTTATACTATTTGCCGCCGCTATGGTTGACGCGCCGTCCCGTCAGGATCGGTTTAACCGGTCTTGTGATAACCAGTATACTTGCGGTTAGTGAGTTACCCGGCGTGATGATATTAGAGATATGGGTTGATTCAAAAAGTGGATCCTTGTGAACATAATTGGCGGTGAAGGACGGACGTTAAAAAACAGAATGGTGAGACGGTTCCAAAATCAACCGGGTGTTGGAACCGTCTCAATAATAATTAATTTTGGAGGGAATGTATGAAGAAGGCAGCACTTTTATTGCTTGTCGCGGTTTTGGGAGCGTTGATGTGTACGGCCTGTGTTACAAAAAAAAAGAATGCCCGCAGTCTGGACAGGGAACGCAACGCCGCGGTTGAAGCTGCGGGGCGGATGGATAATGCGCTGAATAATTAGGCGGTCGGATTAAGGATTGCGGAAGGTTTTTGGGATTATGAAGCAAATTGCATGTGCGGTTTTTCTGTTGTGTAGTGGATTGGCGGGGGTGAACGCCCAGAGGGATACGCCGGTATGGGTAAACAGGCCGTCCGCCGTGTTTCCCGATTCCCTTTTCGTTTCCGCCTCCGGCAGCGGGCAGGATCGAAGCCGGGCGGAAAGCAGCGCGCTGGGGAGTCTTACCGCGTATTTTAAGCAGTCCGTGGTTAATACCATCACACTGAAAGATTCGGAACGACAGGAAAACGGCCGTTCTTCATCATCAACGGAAGCGTTCCAAACCATTGAAGCCGTTTCCGCGCTGGATTCCCTTATTGGCGCGGAAATTAAAGCTGTTTGGAATGATGAACGACAAAAGCTCTGGTACGCTGTCGCCGTCATGGAAAAGGCAAAATGCGCTCCCCGGTATTCCGAAGAAATCAATAAAGCGCTGGTTGAGATCAACGATCTTATTGATATTTCAAAGGGCGTTTCTTTTGAAACCATCTCGAAATGCCGGCGGGCCCAAGAATCTCTCGATAAAGCCGGTGTATTGGTTTTAGTTCATAGTATGCTTGGCGGATGGAACCGGCAGGATGAACTTGCCGCGCTTTCTGCCAGGATAACTGCTGCTCTGGATCAGGCAAAAAGTATTCCTGTGGATGTGCGGGTTTTATCCGGCGACAGAGGCGGACGGATCAGGAGCGCCTTTGCGGGAATATTTACCAGCGCGGGTTTCAGAACCGGCAGCCGGAATTCCCGGTATACGCTTGAGGTTACGATGACCTTGTCGGAAGCGCCGAAAACCCAATTCTACAATACCCGCTATGGGATAAATGCGGTCTTAAAAGATACATTGAACGATATGGAACTGTTTACGTATACTATTACCAATCGTGAGTCGCATACTCAGAGCCAGGCGGAGGCAGACAACCGGGCGTATATCGGGGCTGAACGGAAAATTAAAGCGGAATTTCCCGAAGTTTTGCGGGAATATATGGAATCCTATTAAACGGTTGAATTGTATTGTGGCATTTGAAGAAAAATCTAAAAGAACGAACGCTAAAACATCATCTTCATCTTCTAAGCCGTATGGGTCCAGAAGAAAAAATTCGGCTAACCAGGAGAACTCGAAAAAACGAAGCGCGGTTTTTATCTTCTGGTTGGTTTTTTTTGTTTTAGTTATCTGCCTGTTTATTGTTAATATGAACGCTATTCAGACAAGCCTTCGGAATACGGGCGTAGTCGATTTTCTTTTGAATCGTCCTGTTAAAGGCCGGAATATTTTGTTGCCCGAAGAGGAGGAAGCCGAGGATGCCGCGCCGGAGACGGATCGTCTATACGAACCCTCCGGTCCAGACAACAGTCCGTCCTGGGAAAGTCCGCCCCTTGAGACGGCGCCCCCTCCTACAGCCTCCGAACCGCCGGCGGAGACGCAGGAGACGGAGGATCCGGCGTTGACAGAACCCCGGACCGCCGTTCCCCAGGAAAGGACCGATCAGCCAGAGCCTCCCCGGGCGCGTGTACAGCAACAAAATTCTCCGGAAGCCCGGCGGGAACGGGCTTTGTACCTTGTGGAGGTTGATCCGGATGGGACTATCCTGCGAACCAAAGTAACCCGGAATCTCCCGGCCACCAATTCGCCGCTGGTTGACGCTCTGAACGTCCTGCTTCAGGGGCCTTCGGCGGAGGAAACCAGCCGGGGGCTGATTTCTCTGATACCGCGAGAAACCCGCCTTCTTTCCGCTTCCGTTCGGGGTTCCACCGCATATATCAACTTTAATGAAAACTTTCTGTTTAATGAGTACGGGGTTGAAGGCTACGCAGGACAACTCAAGCAGATAGTCTGGACCGCAACAGAATTTTCGAACATTACGGATGTGCAGATTCTGATTGAAGGCCGGCGGATGGATTACCTAGGGGAGAGCATCTGGATAGGAAGCCCTATCGGAAGGGAGTCCCGGTAATAACGACAGGGCTTAAATTTTCCGCCTTTATGACGCATCTGCGTGAATGATGTGTAATCGGGTAGTTTAGAATGCGCTTAATCCTTAGGCGGTTTGTAGAACCTGCCGTTGATTTGTTCGGTTTTAAGGATATTGATAAACGCGGAACTGTCAATTTTTTTGATGCCGTTCACCAGCAGCGAAATTTCGTTGGCGGACACCACCGAATAAAGCATAGTCCGTTCCGTCTTTTCGTAATAACCTATGCCGCGGAAAGCGGTAGCGCCGTGGTTAGTCTGCTCCTTGATGAAGGTGTAAATCTCATCGGGCTTGCCGGTAATGATGAGTAACGTCCGTTGCTGGTAGCTCCGGTACAGGGAAGACAGGGCCACGGTAGTGGTAAACTGAAAGATAATAGAGTAAAGCGCTCTGTCCAGGGTAAAGAGAAAGGCCGCCGCCATCAGAATCACACAGTTTCCCGCAAAAATATAATTCCACGCGTCCTTCCGGTATTTTTCGGATATGAAGATGGCAATAAAATCCGTCCCGCCGGTTGTGGCGTCCGCATAGAGGCAGAGGCTGATGGAGACAGCGTTCAGTATACCGCCGAAGACCGCCGAAAGCAAGGCGTCGTGGACTTGCAAGACCTGTGTTAATAGAGAAATGGATGGCATAATATCGGTCAAGAGCCCGCTGATCAAGATCACTAAACATGAATAAAGGGTAAATTTTTTCCCAATGGACCTAAAACAAATAATCGCCGGAATCGCATTCAGGATGTACAGAATAATACTGAAGGGTACCTGGATGCCGAAAAAACGCAGGGCGGTTTCCTGGAAGAGCAGGGTCACTCCGGTAAAACCGCCAGGGATGAGCCCTCCGGTGCGGACAAAAGTATTAATATTGAACGCCATTAAAACCGAGCCGAGGAGGACGAGGGAGAGACGTTTGATAGTACGCCCAGCAGATTGAACCATACGTTTAATATACTGTATTTTTAATGGGTATTGTAAGAGAGATACTATCGTCTAAAAACGATTTTATACGAGCCTTTGGAAGCCCCAGCTTCACTATCACAGCGCCTTCTTTCCGCTTTTTTTCTCTTGACTATAAACCACCCCGTCCTTTTACGGGTTGGCGGTATGTTTCACGGCATTGCGCGCTTACCAGAGTCTTACGATTGAAACATCCGAAAAATTCGACAGGCCGCAACCAATTTGCGGATTATCACGGCCCTCATATCCCCATTGCTGTACTTGTCTTCCGTGCTTCCCAAAATCAAAATCCGGCGTCATCCAAAAAGCAGATTGATCATCATTCAAAACTGAGACCGGCAACATTATCCACCGGCAAGGAGAAGATGACGCCCATCGCATCGGTGGTGATGCCGTACGCCTGGCTGACCGCCTGCATAATGACGGCTTTTTTTTCCCGGTTGGTCAGAATAATGATGATTTCCCGTTCTTCCTGGACCGAAACGCCGAAAAATTTGACCGGCCCCTGATGGGTCAGACCCCGGGCGCTTAATACCGTACCGCCGGTAGCGCCCGCTTCCCGGGCGATGGTCATAAATTCGTCACTGTACCCTTGATTTATAATTGAAACAATAAGATCATGTTTTATATCGCTCATTTTTACCGCTCCTGTCTCGGGTGATATTTTTTCATTCTTGCGAATACGCTCTTTAAAAACTTTCAGAATGGGATTATTGATCCCTGAAAGGGGAATAGTAAAGGCTATGCCTGCGCCGGGGCTGTGAAACCCGAGTTTTTTTCGGACTCTTTTCAGGAGAACCGGAATCATGACTTCCTGTTCAAGGCAGATAATCACCGCCTTGTCGCTGGCCCCTATCCCCAGCAAATCGAGGATTTCGGAACTAGCGGTCCCCCTGCCCTTACTGATAAAATGAAACCGGACGTTTTCCTGTTCAAAAACCGATGAAACAGCCTTGATTTTACCCCAGTCAACAATGAAGATCAACATTTTTATCACCGGCAGTTTTTTTACTTCCGGTGATAACGGCGTTTTTATAGCTTCTTTCTCTTTTATATCCTCATTCATTGGAAGTTTCCTCCTCAAATTCGATAATAGCGCTGACATCCTCGGCTGGAATCGCTTCAATAGCCTGTTTACCCCGCTTCGCGGATATCTTCGTCTTCTTATTGGCGTAGATAAGCCCCATTAATTGAATAACGATTAAAGGCGCCATACTAACCATAGCAACAATACCAAAGGCGTCCTTCATCAAATTGCCTCCGACGCCGTCGCAAACACCCATCGCCAGGGGCAAAAGGAAGGTTGACGTCATTGGTCCGGAACATACGCCGCCTGAGTCAAAGGCGATACCGGTGAATATTTTGGGGACGAAGAACGTCAGGCTTAAAGCCAAGACATAGCTGGGAACCAATATCCACAGGATAGGAATTCCCGCAAGGATGCGAGCCATCGTCAAGCCTAATGCCGCCGCCATCCCGATGGAAAGACCCCGTTTCATAGCGCTTTGGGGGATGGTCCCGGCGGAAATATCTTCGACCTGCTTGACCAGGACATGCACCGCCGGTTCCGCCGCCACGATGAAATACCCAATCAGCATTCCCAGGGGGACCAGGATCCATTTGAAAGGCGCCTCCGCCAGTTGAAGGCCCAAAAGGTGGCCTACGGGGATAAAACCCACATTGACGCCGGTTAAAAAAACCACTAAACCGATGAACGTGTAGAGAAACCCGATAGCTATACGGCCAAGCTGATGTTTCTTGTACCGTTTGGATACGAACTGAAAAACAATAAAAAAGAAAACGATTGCGCCCAGAGCGCCGGATACCTCCCGGGCAAATTCGGGAAGCTCCACGGCGAAACTTGTTACCACGTCCCGGGACGTTTCCACCACCGGAACCGTATTGGATACAACTTCGGCCCCACTGGGATTAAAGAAAAGCCCCAGCAGGATGACCGCCAGGATAGGCCCTACGCTGCACAAGGCCACCAGGCCGAAACTATCATCCTGGGAATCCTTATCACTTCGGAGGGCCGCCACGCCAACACCCATAGCCAAGATAAAGGGAACCGTGTTGGGCCCGGTGGTAACCCCTCCGGAATCAAACGCTACCGGGATGAAATTGGGGGGCGCCAGGAAAACCACCCCGAACAAGAGGGCGTAAAAGATAACCAGTAAAATTGAAAGCTGAATCCGAAACAGAATACGGAGTACGGCGACAACCAAAAAGATACCTACTCCCACAGCGACCGTTAAAATCAGCGCCAGAGGAGGGATAGCGGGGACCTGCCGAGCCAGAACCTGCAAGTCCGGTTCTGCAATCGTAACAACGAAACCCATGATAAAACTGACAAACAGGGCAATAAACAGATTAGATGTCTTGGTGAGTTGAATCCCAATACCTTCGCCCATAGGCATCATGGCCATATCGGCCCCCAAGGTGAAGAACCCCATTCCCACGATCAACAGAGCGGCGCCGCCTAAAAACATAAGGACAGTGCCAGCCGGCATCGGCACAAGTACCACGCTGGTGATAAGCACGATAAGCGTAATAGGAAGCACCGCAGAAAAGGCTTCCATAATCTTTTCTTTTAAGACTTTATTCATAACCCCATCCGGACAACGTTTTACTATTATGGTACAGGATGTACTATCCGCTCGTTAATATTCATTTAATATACTACGAAAAGGCCGTATTACCAAGATCATTATCCCGCTTCCCGGCAGGTATCATACCCGATCCTTCCGGGTTGCGGACCGGCTCTTGAAAAACCGTCCCATTTTTCCCAACTTCTCTTGACTTTTGTATTAATGTATTATATTATTAATACAGTGATACCTTAACTCAACAGGAGGCAGGATGATTCAATGATATTTCATGCGGAACGGCCCATCTATATGCAGTTGATGGACGAAATCAAAAGACAGATCGCGGCGGGAAGGCTCGCCCCGGGGGCAAAAATAGACTCCATCCGGGAACTGGCAGCCTTTTATGCGGTCAACCCAAACACGGTCCAGCGGGCATTGTCCGAACTGGAACGGAACGGTTTGCTCTCTACAAAGCGGGCAAGTGGAAAAATGGTAACGGAGGATACACAAATGATTGAGGAACTTCGGTCGAACTTGGCGTCTGAACGGATAGCGGCGCTGCTTTCCGCGATGGAATCCTTGGGGTTCAGCGCCGGGGAAATTCGTGAACTCTTCGACCAGGCGCAGAAAGCCCGGTCGTGTCAAATGGACGAGCCGGGGAGAACACAGGGAGGCGGACTATGAGCGAACCGATACTGGAATGCAGGAATTTATCCAAGCGCTACGGCAGCCAGACGGCGCTGAACGGCGTGAACCTGTGCTTAGAAAGGGGCCGGATCGCCGGACTTCTGGGCCCCAACGGCAGCGGCAAAACAACGCTGATCAAATTAGCGAACGGACTTTTACAACCTTCAGACGGGGAAGTGCTGATCGGAGGCGGGAAAACCGGCGTGGAAAGCAAAGCGGCGGTTTCCTACCTGCCCGACCGTTTCATCGTGAGCGGCTGGATGCGGATAACGGAGATACTGTCGTTTTTTGCCGGTTTCTATGCGGACTTTCACCGGGACGCCGCGGAGACCATGCTCGCCAATCTGGGTATACGCCTGGATAAACAGTTCAAAACCCTGTCCAAGGGCAACAGGGAAAAGGTGCAGCTCATCCTCGTGATGGCTCGCACGGCGCGGCTCTATCTTCTTGATGAGCCAATAGGCGGCGTAGACCCGGCGGCCCGGGACTACATCATCAACACGATCATCAACAACTACAGCGAGGATGCCGCCGTGTTGATCTCCACGCATCAGATTCAGGAAGTGGAACAGATTCTGGACGATGTCGTCTTCCTCAAAGAAGGCGGGATTATCCTCCAGGGACGGGCCGACGACATCCGGTCGGAAAACGGCATGTCCATTGATAGATTATTTAGGGAGGTATTCAAATGCTAGGGAAATTACTCCGGTATGAATTCAAGGCCTTGCTGCGGATTATGCCCGCCCTCTATCTGGCGCTCCAGGCCCCGGCGCTTGCCGCAGGAATCAACAGCCTTAGACTGGGTTTCAGCCCGGCCACGACGGACATTCTGGAACAGGGGAGAATAACATCGGTTCTTTATACAATCTGGCCGATGATGTTCTCCGCGCTGATCGTTGTAAATTTGGCGCTGGTAATCCTGCGCTTTCGGGATAACTTCCTGAAAGATGAAGGTTACTTGATGTTCACGCTGCCGGTTCCCACATGGCAGCTTGTCGCGTCCAAAGCGACAGCCGCCCTCTGTACCTTCCTGCTGACCGGCATAGCGGGCATCCTGTCCTGGTTGCTCTTCGGTCTTATTATTGATCCCGGAAACATATTGAAATTCACGCTCTTGATGTTTCAGCAAGATTTAGCCAGATGGAACGGCGCGGACTACGCCTCGTTGATTATCGGGGCGGTAATTTCACTGACGATTATTTTTCAGCAACTATGCCTCATGTACGCCGCGATGACGGTCAGCCAACTCGTCCCCCGTTTTCGCAGTCTTGCTGGTTTCGGCGTGTACCTTGCGGTCCTGTTTATCCTGGAATACCCGCTAACCAGGGCCGTCCTCACGCTGCCCATGACGGGCGTTCCGCGCCTGCTGGTAATCACTCTTATTGAAGCCGCCTTTGCCGCGTTTTATCTTTGGTGCACAAGCTGGCTGCTCAAACATACACTTAACCTCGAGTAACAGGGTACAGGGGGAAATTTCCCCCTGGCCTGTGCGGTTAGCGATTACCCGGTCCGATAGTAACGGACCCGGTTGAAATCCTGGCGGAAATGGTTATATCCGCCTCGGCGCCCAAATTCCACTGTGCGGCGCCCTGAGTAGTGATTGGGGTTCCCCGGGGAGGCGTAACCGTGATGGAACCGCTTCCAGCTTCCACGTCCAAATTGAAAAACAGATCCACAGGCGTCGTTATCGTAATAGTACCGGTCGAAAGGGCGCAGGAAAAATCATTCATCGCGTTCCGCAATCCAACATCAATCGTACCGGCCTGGGTAACGATATTTCCTCCTCCGATAAGCTCCCGCACCGTAATAGGGCCGCTGACGGCTTCAATAGAAAGCACGCCCTGAGCCTTCCCGATCTCAATGCTCCCGCTGGTATGGCGCAGGTTTATTTCCGTTCCAATAAGCTTTTCCGCCTGAAACGAACCGGAAGATACGGCAATATTTATCTCCCCGGCGGACACCTGTTTAAGTTCCAGGTCCCCATTGGTAATCGTAATATCCACAGACCGGGCGCTGTTCAGGTCTACTTCGGAACGAATTATCCCGCCGGCGGCGGTAATAGCGAAGGCCCCCCGGAAGGCGGAGGGAATGTAAACCTCGATATACCCGTCCGTCGGCGATGACGGGGTTCGGGTGATGCTTTCAATGATATATTCGAATTCATCATCACTATCAGATTGGATGATCGATGTAAAAGAACGGTTGCCGCCGTTCTGGTTGTTATCCCGTTTCCGGCTCTCATCCTGGTATTCTTTTATCACAACGCTGCTGTTTTTACTTTCGAGAAGCACCAGAAGCTCGGCGCTGCTGTTGATAACGAGGGTTTCCACTTCACCCATCGGGATGGTTTTCATGTTAACCAGAGCCGCCTTCTGATCCTCCAGAGCAAAAGCAGCCGTTACGTTCAGCGTGAAAACCACCAGGATAAAAACCAGCAGCCGTATATATCGAGCCTTCATAGACTGCTCCTTATTAATTTCATGATCCCTCCGACTCTATAAAAAAGAGTACCACAAAAGCATAGAACGTGCAAATAGCAGCGTGAAAAATCTCAGGGTATACGTCTCGTACCGTGATTTAACTAAAAAACGCGGCAATTCTGAAGACCCGCACCCCTGGAGGGCCGACGGCGTACCGGCAACGCGCCCAAGAGAACTACGGAATTGTTGATCGCAGTCAAGACCCATGTTCTTTTCTCTGTAAAGAGCGGCTAATCCCTTGACCCCATTTCTATAATCAACTCCACTTCGCTCTTGGAAAGATTGTACGCCTCGGAGATTTGACTCACCGTCCAGCCTTGGCGGGCGAGTTTTATTACGTTTTCCCGGGTAAGGATTGGCGGGGCGCCTTTATCCCGGGACATGCCTTTAACGCTGTCTTTTTTCAGCGCCGTACCCAGAAGTCTAATCTTATCCTGAATTTCCTTGTCCAATTCGGTCAGCCGGGTTTCAGTCCGGGCAAGCCATTCCCGGGCCGCTTGCATTTCTCTGAGCCGTTCTTCTATGGTGGAAAGTTCGCCGTCCAACAACGTAAGTTTATCCGCTGTTGTCTGCGCTTTCCCGATTTCCTCGCCGAGGTTCTCTAGGGAGAACTTGAGGGCGTCCTTTTCCTTCGCGAGGCGGCTGAACTCCGCATTGATAGTCTTTAAATGTGCTTCAGTCTCCAGGAGAGTTTGGAAGTTGCGGTCTATGCCTTCATTGGTGGCTTCCAGGGTTTGATTTTTTCTTTCTATGCGCTGATATTTTTCCTCCGCTTCCATCATGGCGTCATCCAGCTTGCGGATGCGGATCTGCATAGCCTGGAGGGTGTCGTCAGAAGCGGAAATTTGGGCTAGTTTGCTTTCCATCGCGAGGGATGTTTGAATGACCTGGTTGAAGTCCTTCTCCATGAGTTCAATGCGGCGCTTTTCCGCAAGAAAATTGTTCATTTTAGCGTTGATTTCGTCTTCCAGGCGTTTAATCTTGACGAATTTACCTTCCAATTCCGCAGCCTCGGATCGGCGCTGCTCCAGCCGGTCAAGATCGCTCCGGAAGTCTTCTATGTGCTGCTCCAATTCACGTTTGAGCGCGTCGGTCTGTTCAAACAGCTTGGTCTGGGTAACGAATTCCTTAATGTGCCGGTCCGCTTCCTTAATGAGGGAATCCAGGCGTTTAGCCTCCTCGTCAATGCGGGTGAAGTATTCAGTCCGGCGGGCTGCCGCTTCGGTCTGAACATCCACGATAGAGGAACGGACACCGGCGATCTGGTCGTCAGTTTCAGCCGACAGTTCCCGCGTCCGTTGGCGGATGTCGTTCATGAAGGCATCCACATCATGTATTTGCCCGACGATTTTGGATTGCCAATCCTCCAGTTCCTGACGGGAGGCGTCGGCGAGGCCGGCCAGCTCTCCGCCGCGGGCTTCCACTTGACTGGTGATTTCCCGGAGGGAAGCGGCAAGATCCCGCTGGGCCTGTTTGAGGGTATCCGCCACAGAAAGGGCGTGCCGGCCCAATTCGGCCTTAACCGAATTTTCAGCGTCTGACCGGACTTCGGCTATATCCCTTTCAAGCTGCTCTTTGAAAGAACGAAGCGAGTCGTCGCCTTGGGCCATCTGGCCCCGTATGCCTTCCTCGAATGCCGCAGTCTCATCTTTCAGATGTTCTAATTCCGTAATAAGCCGGGCATCCTGTTCAGCAAGATGCCGCCGCAGTTCTTCCGAGAGGGAAACGTCCAGTTTCCGGCGTTCTTCAGTGGCGGCGTCCGCGAACGCAGCAAGATTCACGTCCAAATCCATCCGCCATTGTTCAAGGCGGCGGTCTATGTCTTCACCCCGTTTGGAAAGATCCGCCATAAAGTTTTCATCGAATATCTGAAGTTTCTCAGATACGTTGTCATAGGCTTTCTGCTTAAGAGACGCCAACTCCTCCTCCACGTGGTCCATATCGGCCTTGAGCACCGCAATGGCATTGGTAAACGCATCGGAGGCCGCCGCCTGGTTATGGGCGGCCTCCTGTTCGAATTGAGCAAAGTCCTGACGGACCCGGGTTTCCGTATCCTGCATATACCGGCGGAGTTCCTCATCCAGACGGGCGCTGTCCTCCGCCATGTTATCCAATCGCCGGAACTGCTCTGCCTGAGCAAGGCGGTATTCTTCAAGCCGCTCCCCTGATGCTTCGAGAGTTTTCTGCTCCGTATCCTCGGCGGTTTGGAGGACCCGCTGCTCCAGTTCGGAGAATGACGTTTCGGTTTGCTTTTCAAATACAGTAAATCGTTCCCCTATAGCCGCAATGTCGGCGGCGATGCGATCCCGAAGGTTTCCAGAAGAGGTTTCCAAGTTAGAAAGGAGGGAACGGGTTTCGGCTTCCGCTTTGGAAACGGCCTGTTCCCAGGCGGAGAAGTTTTTATCGACTTTGGTCTGCCATTGGCTTAACTCCTCATCCGCAGCAACCCGGGCTCTCGCTTCCGCTCTAGAAAGGGCGTCGGCAAGTATAGTTTCCGTTCGGGATGCCATACCGTTAATCCCATCCTGAATATCCTGAAACCGGCTCTCCAGGATGGCAGTCCCATCGGAAAGGGTAGCAAAGCGTCCGGCGTACTCCTCAGCCAAGCGCTTCTCCTGTTCAGTTGCGGCTTCGACAATGGTCCGGTTCTGTTTTTCCGCAGCTTCGGCCAGGGCGCGCTCTTGCCGTGCGGCTTGGGCGGCAAACGCCTGGTCCTGATCGGCCAGCAGCGTTTCGGCCCTGGTAACAATAGCGGCGATCTCTTCCCTGACTTCCTGTACCCGGTTTTCCAGCGCGGCGGTTTCGGCGGAGAGCGCGGCGGAACGCCCGGCGTACTCCCCGGCCAGACGCTTTTCCCGTTCGGCGGCGGCTTCGGCGACAGCCTGATTCTGTTTTTCCGCAGCTTCGGCCAGGGCGCGCTCTTGCCGCGCGGCTTGGGCGGCAAATGCCTGGTCCTGATCAGCCAGCAACGTTTCGGCCCTGGTAACAACCGCGGCAATATCTTCCTGGATTTCCCGGACGCGGCTTTCCAGCGCGGCGGTTTCGGCGGAGAGCGCGGCGGAACGCCCAGCGTACTCCCCAACCAGGCGCTTTTCCCGTTCAGCGGCGGCTTCAGCGACGGCGCGGTTCTGTTTTTCCGCAGCTTCGGCCAGGGCGCGCTCTTGCCGTGCGGCTTGGGCGGCAAACGCCTGGTCCTGATCGGCCAGCAACGTTTCGGCCCTGGCGCCAATAGCGGCAATATCTTCCTGGATTTCCCGGACCCGGTTTTCCAGCGCGGTGGTTTCGGTGGAGAGCGCGGCGGAACGCCCAGCGTACTCCCCAACCAAACGTTTCTCCCGTTCAGCGGCGGCTTCGGCGATGGCCTGG
>JAIRSS010000028.1 GCA_031255315.1 Spirochaetaceae bacterium | reverse complement strand
TTCTGGATAGACTCCACTTCTTTATTCGCCCGCTCGATCATTTCGGGCTTTTCCTTGGGTACTACGATGTCGTCCACTCCGATAGTGGCGCCGAAAACTGTCGCGTACTTGTACCCCGTGGCTTTAATGGCGTCCAGCATCTTTACCGTGGTCCAGGACCCTTTTTCGCTGAAGATGCTTTCAATCAGCCCCCTCAGCTCTTTATCCTTGAGTTCATAATTGACAAAGGGAATTTCCGCCGGCAGCTCCTCGTTAAAAACCAGCCGCCCGGCGGTAGTTTCGATGAGCCCGTCCGGGCCGGGGGTGAATTCCTTACCCGCCTTTACCCAGACCGGCAGCTTTGGCGGTTTTACCTTGACCAAAGCCTCCCAGTCCAGGGCCCCGGACTCCACCGCCATAAGGATTTCCTCAATAGAGGTATACCGCCTGCACCGCCCCTCAGACCCCGCGGCCCCGGATCGTACCGATCCTTTCGCATTGGGCTTAATCCGGGTCAGAAAGTTGATCCCTAAAACCATGTCCTGGGAAGGGAACACGATGGTCTTCCCGTTGGCCGGGTTGAGGAGGTTCCGGGCGGAAAGCATCAGGGTCCAGCACTCCATCTGCGCCGCCTGGGTCAGCGGTACGTGGACCGCCATTTGATCGCCGTCAAAGTCGGCGTTAAAGGCGTGGCAAACCAGGGGATGCAGCTTGATAGCCTTCCCTTCCACCAGGACCGGCTCAAATGCCTGAATACCTAACCGGTGCAGGGTAGGCGCCCGGTTCAACAACACCGGATGCTCCTTGACCACTTCGTCCAGGATGGCGAAGACCTCGGGAGTCTCGGCCTCCACCAGCATCTTGGCCTTCTTGATGTTATAGACCACGTCCTTATCGACGAGTTTCTTCATGATGAAGGGCTTAAACAGCTCCAGCGCCATCTTCGTCGGGAGCCCGCACTGCCACATCTTGAGGTCCGGCCCCACGGTAATAACCGATCTGCCCGAATAGTCAACCCGCTTCCCCAGGAGGTTTTGCCGGAACCGGCCCTGCTTTCCTTTGAGCATGTCGGAAATGGATTTGAGCGGACGGTTGGAAGCGCCCTTGACCACCCGTTTCTTCTTGGAATTGTCGAAAAGGGCGTCCACCGCTTCCTGAAGCATACGCTTCTCGTTGCGGATGATGATGTCCGGAGCGTTCAGAATCTGGAGCCGTTTCAGCCGGTTGTTCCGGTTGATTACCCGGCGGTACAGGTCGTTAAGATCGCTCGTCGCAAACCGTCCGCCGTCAAGCTGCACCATAGGGCGGAGTTCCGGCGGGATGACCGGCACCACATCCAGGATCATCCATTCAGGCTTATTTTGGGAATTACGAAAATTCTCCACGATTTCGATGCGTTTAAGGAGCCGCTTATCGCTCTTGGCCCCCTTTTCTATCATCTTTGCCCGGAGCTCCCCGGCCATCTGATCCAGATTAAGGTTCTCCAGAAGGGTACGGACCGCCTCGGCCCCCATTCCGGCGGAGAAGCCCCCGCCGTACCGTTCCTGAGCCTCGTAATACTCCTCTTCGGTAAGAAGGTCCATCTTCTTGAGCTCCGTATCCCCGCTGTCAATGACCACATACTTCTCGTAGTAGAGCACCGACCGGAGGGCCGCCATGGGCAGATTCAGGAGAAGCCCCATACGGCTTGGCACCGATCGGTAGTACCAGATATGGGAAACGGGAGCGGCCAGCTCAATGTGGCCCATCCGTTCCCGGCGGACCTTGAAGTGGGTTACTTCTACCCCGCAACGGTCGCAGATGACCCCTTTATACCGTATAGATTTGAATTTACCGCAGTAACATTCCCATTCTTTCGTCGTTCCGAAAATCCGCTCACAGAAAAGGCCGTCCTTTTCAGGTCTGAGGGTCCGGTAATTAATGGTTTCCGGCTTTTTTACTTCCCCGTATGACCAGGCCCGAATCATTTCCGGGGAAGCCAACTGAATCATAATCGAATCAAAATCCTGAATATCCCGCATTTTGTACCTCTTAGAAATTGGAACCTGATAACTTTTTAATCAGTTCCTCGTCCCGCTCGGTGAGGGGGATCTGTTTTCCTTTGAAATCATAGATAGTCATATCCAGCGCCAAACCCCGCAATTCCTGAACCAAAACATTGAAGGATTCGGGGATACCCGCCGTAGTGGAGGGTTCGCCCTTTATGATAGCTTCGTAGATTTTAGATCGGCCCGTCATATCATCGGACTTGATGGTCAGCAATTCCTGGAGCGTATTGGCCGCGCCGTAGGCTTCCAGGGCCCACACTTCCATTTCGCCCAGCCGCTGCCCCCCGAATTGGGCCTTGCCGCCCAAAGGCTGCTGGGTTACCAGGGAGTACGGCCCGGTGGACCGGGCGTGCATCTTGTCGTCTACCAGGTGGTGGAGCTTGAGGAAATAGATTATCCCGCAGAATATAGGATTCACAAACGCTTCGCCGGTCCGCCCGTCTCTAAGAATGGTTTTGGACGTTACCGGAAGCCCCGCCTCTCTGAGCTTTTCCTCGATCTGCCCGGTTGAAGGGGATTGGAAGACCGGCGCGGAGAACCACTCGCCCAGGGTACTGGCCGCCCAGCCGAGTTCCGTTTCCAGAAGCTGGCCTATGTTCATCCGGGAGGGAACCCCCAGAGGAGTAAGGCACAGGTCCAGGGGCGTACCGTCTTCCATGTAGGGCATATCTTCTTCAGGAAGAATCCGGGCCACGACGCCCTTGTTGCCGTGACGGCCCGCCATCTTGTCCCCTTCCCGGAGCTTCCGTTTTGTGGCGATGAGTACCTTGACCACTTCGTCCACCCCGGGGTTAAGGTCGTCCCCTTCGGTACGTTTGAGCCGCTGTATGTCGATGACCGTCCCCTCAATGCCGTGCTGAACCCGCAGAGAGGTATCCCGGACTTCTTTGGCCTTCTCGCCGAAAATCGAGTTAAGGAGTTTGAATTCCGGCGTGGTCTCGGTCTCGCTCTTGGGCGTTACCTTCCCAACCAGAATATCCCCGGAACGGACCTTCGCGCCCACCCGGATGATGCCTTCAGCATCCAGATTATCCAGACTCTTTTCGGACGTATTGGGAATGTCCCGGGTAATCTTTTCCGGCCCCAGCTTCGTCTCCCGGACCTCGGTGATAAATTCTTTAATATGAATTGAAGTGAACATATCTTCCTTGACCACCCGCTGGGAGATCAGGATCGAATCTTCGTAGTTGTAGCCGTTCCAGGGCATAAATCCCACCAGAACATTCCGCCCCAGGGCCAGTTCTCCATTATGGGTGGCCGGTCCATCGGCGATAATCTGCCCCGCCACCACGATTTCCCCCATCTTCACGATAGGCCGCTGGTTGTAACAGGTATCCTGGTTGGTCCGCTGATATTTGATCAACCGGTATTCGTCAAGCCCTTCGGCGTTGGTTTCGGCAATCCGCTGGGTATCATCCGTCTGGCCGGGCTGTATGGTGACGCACTGAGACGTAACCCGTACCACCGTCCCCCCGCGCCGGGCTTTTACCAGCACTCCCGAATCATAAGCGCACTTCCCTTCCATACCGGTCCCCACACGGGGTTCCTCTGGAAAGACAAGCGGCACAGCCTGACGCTGCATATTGGAACCCATAAGCGCCCGGTTGGCGTCATCATGCTCCAGGAAGGGGATAAGGGAAGCGGACACCGAAATGATCTGCTTAGGCGACACATCCATATACTGGATATCCTCGGGACTCCGGGTGGTGTAATCCCCCTGGCGGCGGCAGGAGACCTGATCATCCGCAAAAAAACCCGCTTCATTCAGCCGTGCCGAAGCCTGAGCGATATAATAGCGGTCTTCATCCATGGCGGAAAGGTATTCGATATCCCTGGTGGCCACCCCCTTAACCACTTTCCGGTAGGGGGTTTCCAGGAAACCGAAGTCATTCACCCGGGTATAATTCGCCAGCGAGACAATAAGGCCGATATTCGGACCTTCCGGCGTCTCAATGGGACACATGCGCCCGTAGTGGGTGTAGTGGACGTCCCGCACCTCAAATCCCGCGCGCTCTCTGGAGAGCCCGCCGGGCCCCAGCGCGTTGAGCCGGCGCTTGTGGGTCAGCTCCGCCAGGGGATTAACCTGATCCATGAACTGGGAAAGCTGGCTGGAACCGAAGAATTCCTTGACGGCGGCGACTACCGGTTTAATGGAAATAAGGTCTTGCGGCCTGATAGTGTCCGTTTCTTTTAGACTCATGCGCTCTTTGGCAATCCGCTCCATGCGGCTGAAAGCGGTTTTCATCTGGTTGGCCATAAGCTCGCCCACGGAACGGACCCGCCGGTTCCCCAGATGGTCTATATCATCAACCTTTTCATCTCCCACATAGACCTTAATCAGGAACTTCATCGTAGCGATAATGTCCTGCCGGGTCAGGGTAAATTCCTCAAGAAGAGGCTGAAAATCGAATTTCTTATTGAGCTTGTACCGGCCTACCTTACCCAGATCATACCGCCGGCTTGTAAAGAACATTCCCAAAAGCTCTTTTTCCGCAGCCTCTATGGTGATAGATTCTCCCGGCATCAGCACTGAATACACCGCAGACAAGGCGTCTTCTTTCGAAGGCTCGTCCCGGCTGGGATCTTCCTTAACAAATTTGATTTCCTCCCGCTCAAAGCAGTTAAGGAACATGGTGGAATTGAGAGACCCTTCGGCTTCGAAGTCGATAACTTCCACCGTCAGGATGCCGTTGATGAGGAGTTCATCGACATTATGGGGATGCAGCTTCTCCCCCGCCCGGTAGAGCTTCTTCCGCCCCGCGGCGCCCTCCCCTCCCCCGGAATTATCCGCAATCCAAACCGCCGCCGCCAGGATCTTGCCGGAAAATTTTTCCTTGGTCTCCCGGTCGTCCTTTACCTCCAGGGTTTCGGTCTTGTAGAAGGCCCGGATGATCTCTTCCCTGGAGCTGTACCCCAAGGCCCGAAGGAAGATGGTCCCCAGGATACGTTTCTTACGGTCTATCTTGGCGTAGATGAGCTCCCGTTTCTGGTCTATTTCAAACTCCAGCCAGGACCCCCGGTAGGGGATGATCCTGGAAGAATAAATTCCCTTTTCATGGCTGAAAATAACACCCGGAGACCGGTGAATCTGAGAGACCACCACCCGCTCGGCGCCGTTTATGATAAACGTCCCCCGTTCGCTCATGATGGGGATATCCCCCATGTAAATGTCTTTTTGACGGATTTCACCGGTCTGCTGGAAAATCAGGTTGATTCGGGCTTTCAAGGGTACCGCGTAGGTCAACCCTTTCTGTTTACAGTCATGCTCGAAAAATTTAATATTCTCTTCATCCAGAATATAAAATTCATATTCCAAAACCATATCGCCATTGGGGCTTTCAATAGGAAACGTGTTACGAAACACCTCCTCAAGGCCCTGTAACTCCGGGGGTTCTCGATTCTGTAGTTTTTCCCGCTGAAGGAAACGTTCGTAAGAACGGAGCTGTATATCAATAAGGTCGGGCAAATCCATAACATCCTGGATATCCTTCCCAATATAAGTTCTTTTTGCGATAATCTCTTGTCTTACCATATATTACCCCCCTGCTATTGACTCCCGGGCAAACCGGGTGGAAATGTTTTTAAATTGCAGGACGGCGGCCTCCAGCCGGCAGGCTAAAACCACCGCCCTCTGTGTTCACCACGAAACACACCGTACAATTCACGAAAGCTCCGATCTAAACTGGAAACTATACAAACAAGCAGAAAAGGCCCTAAAGCCTTTTCCGCCATCCTTTTTGGAGAGAAACAAAACTGTCTTTCCTGTACAAAGAAACCGGCGGGAGCCGGAAGCTTTTTGTCCCAGGCGCCTGCCTGCGCAAAAATTCTCCTTACCTGGTTCCCGCTGGCCGCCAATACGTTACTGAATTTCAACCGTACCGCCGGCGGCAGTGACCTGATCCTTAATTTTAGCAGCTTCTTCCTTCGAGACATTTTCCTTGATCGGTTTAGGAAACCCTTCAACAAGGTCTTTTGCCTCTTTAAGCCCCAGCCCGGTAACCGCCCGGACTTCTTTGATAACCGCAATCTTTTTGGTACTCTCAAAGGCCTTAAGAATAACATTAAATTCCGTCTTCTCCTCAACAGCTTCAGCCGCCGCGGGTGCGGCGGCCGCGGCCACAGCTACCGGGGCGGCGGCGGAAACGCCAAATTTTTCTTCCATGGCTTTTACCAGTTCCGAAACCTCCAGAACCGTCATAGAAGAAACCGCCTCAATAATCTGATCGATAGTAAGAGCTGCCATATTATCTTCTCCTTAGAACATACTATTTTCGCGTTTCATACAAAACACGCCCGGTTTACCCGGATTCATCCCAACAGGACAGCAGCTATGGAACATCTCCAATAAAGCCTGAAGGAATTCAAACGACTCACGCAGCCACATTAGAACCACCGGGGTTCTTTAAATTTCTGCGGATTTACGGAACAGGACCCTCACAGACTCCTATGCCGCTCCGCTTTCGGCCTTCTTATCCCCAACCGCCTTGATGGTACGTACCAGCCGGGCGGGAATATCGTTGAGAGCGGCGGCAACATTCCGAACCGGACCGTTCATCACCGACATAAGCATAGAAATGAGTTCCAGCCTGCCGGGGAGCCGGGAGAAGGCTTCTACCTGAGCGGCGTCATAAACAGCCGTACCCACGAGCCCGCCTTTCACCTTCAAGACCGGCGCCTCTCTGATGAAATCAAAGAGCTGTTTAGCCACCTCATTGGCATCCGCGGGAGCAACAGCCACCGCCGTAGGACCCACTAGATACGCGGACACATCCGGGGCGGAAAGCTGTTCAAAGGCGATACGAGCAAAATTATTCTTCACCACCTTGAATTGAGCGCCCTTGTCCCTAAGCCGCTTCCGCAACAGGGAGATCTGTTCCACCGTCAATCCCCGGTAATCGGCAAATATAAAATCCTCCGACGTACTGAAGATATCTTTTAATTCATTTATTGCGGACACTTTCGCGTCTTGCAGTTTTTTCGCGACAATCGCCATGCCTTACTCCTCGTCCTTTACAGCGACCCATACCCCCGGCCCCATAGTCGAAGACACTGAAACCGTAGTAATAAACTCACCTTTGGCGTCGACAGGCCGTTTCCGCTTAATTTCGGAAACTATCGCCCGGATATTTTCGGCCACTTTTTCAGTATCCATAGAGAGCTTCCCGACCGTTAGATGAACCACCCCGGTCTTGTCGGCCCGGAATTCCACCCGCCCCTTCTTGAGTTCCGACAACGCTCCCTTGAGATCAAACGTAACGGTTCCGGTCTTGGGATTGGGCATAAGCCCCCTGCGGCCCAGAATCATACCCAGCTTGCCCACGTCCTTCATCATGTCCGGGGTAGCCACCGCCACGTCAAAATCAAGCCACCCGCCTTTTATCTTTTCGATCAGGTCTTGCGCGCCTATATACGCGGCCCCCGCTTCCTGGGCTTCCTTTTCCTTTTCAGCCTTACAGAAGACCAGAACCCGCTTTTCCGCCCGGAACTGATGGGGAAGCACCACCGTATCCCGTACAGACTGGCTTTTTTTCAGGTTCAACTTTACCGAAACATCAAGCGCTTCGTCAAATTTGGCAAACGCGATGGTTTTTACCATATCCACCGCGGGGGTCAATTCATAAACAGCGGCGGGATCATATTTTTTCAGGCTCTCACGGTATTTCTTTCCGCGCTTCATTTTTCCACCTCAACGCCCATAGACCGGGCGGTCCCGGCAATAATCTTCACCGCCCCTTCAAGATCAACAGCCGAAAGATCCGCCATCTTCAAACTGGCGATTTCTTCAAGTTTTGCCCGGGGGATTTTTCCCACTTTGTTTTTATGCGGTTCTCCCGATCCCTTTTCAAGGCCAACAGCCTTCTTAATCAGGACGGCTGCGGGAGGCGTCTTGAGAACAAACGTGAAGGACTTATCGGCGTAAATGGTGATAACCACCGGTATAATCAGACCCGGTTCCATACTCTTCGTCCGATCATTGAATTGCTGGACGAACTGAGGAGCGCTGACCCCATGAGGCCCCAAGGCTGGTCCGACAGGCGGGGCCGGAGTAGCCTTACCCGCAGGACATTGGAGCTTGACGAGGGCGGCGATCTTTTTCTTTGCCATAAAAAAACTCCTTATGTAGTGTATCCGGCCACGCCGGACTAACGAGAACCGTACAGGCTCTCTCCTACTTGACAGAGGACCCGTGCAGAAACAGCATGACCGCTCAAGCATGTCGTTTTTACACAGGTCCTCAACACGCCCCAACCAGGGCAATCGCATCCGCTATATTTTTTCTACCTGGAGGATATCCACCTCCACCGGCGCATTCCGGCCAAAAATACCAACCATAATCGTGAGCTTGTTTTTCTCCTGATTAACAACATCAATAGTCCCGGTAAAACCCTCAAAAGGTCCTTCAATAATCTTAACCAGTTCTCCAGCCGCAAAAGACTGCCGAGCCCGAACAGACCGTTCCCCCTTGATTTCACCAGCCTTCTGTAGGATGGACCGGACTTCATTACCGGGAAGAGGCTGGGGCTTCCGAGCCGGTAAGGTTCCCACAAAACCCGTTACCCCTTGAATACTGCGAATCTTGGAACAGGTAAGCTTCCAGGCAAGATCAGGCAAGTCCATTTCCACCAGGATATAACCGGGGAAGAATTTCCGGTTCTGAGTATACTTCTTCCCATCCCGAACTTCCACCACTTCCTCGGAAAGAACCTTCACATCCCGCACAATCTCTTTATCAAGCTCCCCGTTTCCGATCATCATACGGATGCTTTTTTCAATCTTATTTTCATATCCCGAATAGACATGGAGGACATACCAGCCGGTCGCCATAATGTATCCTTGTATTAAAATATAGCCTGCACTCCAAGGAGCAATAACACATCCACCACACCCAAAACAGCGGCAATAATAACCGTAGAAAAAATAACAACTTTAACGGAACTGACAACATCGTCCCGGCCCGGCCAAATGACCTTCCGCAATTCAGCGTAGGACTCTTTGATAAATTGTACCAGCTTACCCACTATTATCCTCTTTGACTACCGGAATCAACACCATCACTTCAAAAAACACGGCGCGGATTTTATACAGACCCACGCCCGAAGCTCATTAATTCTCAGCGGATTCAATTACTCCCCAATTTCCTATCCCGAACGGACATTTGGGCGCAATCCTACCTGCACTTCAGTACACAGGCCAGGTAGGACTCGAACCCACAACATCCGGTTTTGGAGACCGGCGCTCTACCATTAGAGCTACTGGCCTAAAAAATCACTTAATCTTCGTTTCTTTGTGCAGCGTATGCTTCCGGTCAAAAGGGCAATACTTGCGCAATTCCAACTTTTCCTGCATATTCCGCCGGTTTTTTTTCGTAGTATAATTTTTCCGCTTGCACTCACTGCATTGCAACGCGATAAGTTCAACCACGTTTTTTTTGCTTGCCATACATCCCCCTCACAGCCTTCAGGCTAAAATTTCTCTTCCACATCCCCTACAGCCCTCGATCAGAATCGAACTGATGACCTTATCCTTACCATGGATATGCTCTGCCAACTGAGCTACAAGGGCATAATTACTCATATTACCGTGAACAATACGAGATTTTGTGTGAATAAAATATCAAATAAAAATCGTTTCGTCAAGAGGAAATGCGTGAAAAACGTAAATTTACATAAAAAAATGCGGCTGCAATGAGGCATGGGGCGGGGAATACTCAAGGCGCAATCCTGCGGTTTTGTCGGGATCGGCAAACGGGCCGGCCTGTCGGCGGTTCAGTCCCCACAGCGGGAAAAATACGGCCGCAAACACGAGTATCCGGACGCCGTCAAGCCTGCTTCCAGCGTATTTTTCAACATTTAAGAAGGAATTTACGGGGAGATGGAAGAATACCGGGTACCGGACGGCGGGGTCATTATCTCCCTGAATGGGCGTGGTATTTCTCACCGGAAAACCTCCATATAGGACGCTGTTTGCATAAAAGTAAAAAAGGGGGACCGACGCACTACCGCCGTATGACGGCGGGGGCGGTAGTGTGGGTCGATGAAACCGGCCCTGTTGGGGAATGATTTGTACCCTGATGATGCCACCCGCGAGGCGGTTGTGGATACGGGGGCGCATTTATCTTCACATGCAAGATAGAATTACCTCTAAATCATTATATTATAAATACTTACAAAAATGAATGCCGTTGCTCTGCTGCGGGGCTATTGACACAAAAAACTGGTTTCTATTATAATCATATTATGGTAATTGCGGCTGTCGTATAATGGTTATTACCCCAGCCTTCCAAGCTGGAGACGAGGGTTCGATTCCCTTCAGCCGCTAAAAATTAATTCGCTGTAATACAA
>JAIRSS010000275.1 GCA_031255315.1 Spirochaetaceae bacterium | reverse complement strand
AAAAGAGCAAACGCCAATACCCTGCACCCCTTTCCGACCTGACGACAAAATCCCAAAATGTGTTATACTGGTTGCCTTATGGAAACGTATGTGGCCCTTTGCGGGATAGGAGTGGAGCGGGTTACCGCCAATGAACTGCGGAAGCTGGGGCTTTCCGTAGAAGATACGGGTTTTGGCCGGGTTCGGTTCAGGGCGGATATACGGGGCTGCTACCGCGCCCTTATGGGGTTGCGTACCGCGGACCGCGTTCTGTGGGAGGCCGCCCGGTTTCCCGCCCCGGACTTTGACGCGCTTTTCGAGGGGATCAGGGCGGCCCCCTGGGAGCGTTTCATTCCCAAAGGGATGGGCATCAAGATCGACAAGGTCCGCTCCAACCGCTCCCGGCTAAGAGGGGTTACCAGTATTCAGGGCGTGTCCCACAAGGCGGCGGCGGAGCGGCTCTGCGGGAAGCACCGCGTTTCCCGGCTACCCGAGCGGGGCATTGTCGCGGAAGCGCGGGTTTACCTTGAAAAAGACGAGGCCCAGGCGCTTCTGGATCTATCCGGGGAGCCGCTTTTCAGGCGGGGCTACCGTACCGAGGGAGGCATCGCCCCGCTACGGGAAACGACAGCGGCTTCCCTGCTCTTCCTTTCAAACTGGCGGCGGAAATTTCCGCTCTGCGATCCGCTTTGCGGAAGCGGCACCATCGTAATAGAAGCCGCGCTCTACGCCTGGGATGCCGCGCCGGGGGTTGGCCGGAGTTTTGCGCTTGCGGCGATGCCGTGCGCCGACAGGCACATCGAGCGGGAAGTGCGGGAGGAATTCCTTTCAAAGGTGGATTTCACCCGCACCATCCGTATCTTTGGCAGCGATTCCGATCCCAAGGCGATAGCGGGGGCAAAGTCGAACATGGCGCGGGCGTACAGGTTGGCGTGCGGGGAGAGGCCGCAGCCGGGAGCCGGGGCTTCCGGAAGAGACGGCGGCGGCAAGTCCGACTTGCCGGTCTTTGAAACGGCTGAAATGGACTACCTTAAAGCCCCCTTCAACGAGGCGGGCTTTATCATCACCAACCCGCCTTACGGACTAAGGCTCGACGAGCCCGGAGCGGAGGCGGTATACCGGAACATGGCGGCGCTCTATCGGAATTTTCCCGGCTGGAAAATGTTCTGTATTACTAACCACGAAGGGTTCGAATCTCTCTTTGGCAGAAAAGCCGTTTCCTGCAAAGAAATGACCAACGGCGCAATCCGTTCGTATTTTTATCAGTATAACTTTTAGACTTCCGGGGCGGTTTTTCCAAAGCAAAAGTCTTGGAAAAGCCTGCCTATCATCATATTGCAAATCATGGGGGATTTTATGTCCATTACGGTTGAACACGACAAAAGGCGGCGGGAAAT
Source organism: Spirochaetaceae bacterium (assembly GCA_031255315.1). Next base: position 1,837 of record JAIRSS010000275.1, on the reverse strand, counting down.
TCTTGAGAAAGCCCTGGATGTTTTTGTTGACGAAGGGTTCGAGAACGCGACCATCCTGAAAATTGCCGCCCGCTGCGGGATTACCAGAACCACCATGTACATTTATTTTAAAAACAAAAAAGAAATATTTACTTATTCCATCAAACACCTTATGGGAGAAGTCGAGGAAACCATTCAGGAAGTCCGAAAGACTGCCACGCTGAGCAGCGTGGAAAAGATCATCAGGGTGCTCAATGTAATTATTGATAAGCTCGGAGAGAACCGGCGGCTGCTCACGGTTATTCTGGATTATCTGCTTTACCTTTCAAGGAACAATTCCGATCCGGATCAGCGGGTACGCAAGCGGACACTGCGCCTCAGGCACATTCTGGCCAATATGGTGATAGACGGCGTAAAAGCCGGTGAATTTGCCCCGGTAAATGTCCGGGCCGCAGACGACCTTTTATACGGCCTTTTGGAATCGGCCATCTTCCGGTTTACGGTACTCAAGCGGGATACGGTGTCGGAACTAAAAGAAGCGGTGGAACTGGCGGTCAGGCGGCTTTGCGTTTAGGAAGCGAGGCGTCCGGTTTGCCCCTTAATTGGTTTCGGGTTTGAGACCCGGCATATCCCACGCCGGGGGAATCTTGACCGGCAAACCACGGGAGTCGACCAGCGCCCAGGTAACCTTCGCTTGTACGATAAGGTCCTCGCCCCGGCGTATCTCCTGGGCGATAACGCCGCTCGCCGCGCCTTTCTTGACAGGCCAGCACCGTATTTGCAGTACATCGTCGGTAACGGCGGACTTTTTATAATCGATTTCGACCCGGGTTATATAAACCCCGTAACCGGCCTGAACAATCGCCGGATAATCAAAATCAATGTCCCTAAGAAACTCATACCGGGCAAATTCCAGATAATTGAGATAATTTGCGTTATTCACATGACCGTAACTGTCGCATTCATAAGTCCGCACCGTTAAAGAACATTCGGTTATCATAGGTTCATTATAATGAAAAACCGCATTGATGTACAAGGGGGCTTTTTCGGCGGTATATCAAAACGAAGTATTTCAGACCGGGACTGATTATGTTCCATCTGAAAAACGAAAATCGTAATACTGTTATACCCATTGCATGCAGACCGGGGCGCGGGGACAGACTTTAGGTAGTGATTGAAAATAAACTTTACTTTTATAGTCATCGTGATACAATGGGATCATGGATAAAGCGACAGAGGAAAGGATACGCAACACGTTGCCTTTGCTGAACGAAAGGCAGCGTCGTTTGTATTTGGCAAACGAAGCAAAGGCAATAGGCCGCGGGGGAATACAAGAGGTAAACAAAGTTTCAGGGGTTTCAAGAGTTACGATCATCAAGGGGCTTAAGGAAAAATGACTATACAATTAGAGCATGGAGTGATATAATATAGGGGATAGGGGGGGGAACGGCGATGACGATGCAAGAGTTTCAAGAACAATTCGGAACGGAAGAATCCTGCCGGGCATATCTTTACGGGAAACGGCGGCCGAACGGATTTGTTTGCCCGAAGTGCGGTCATACGGAGATAGGGGTCGCTTATTTTACGGCATGGACGATGGTGCAAAAGATCCGCTTCGCGATGGGCAACCGGGATGAAAAATACATGCCTGAGGACATATTGGAAATGGACGGGGTTTTTTTCGGCAGTACCGCGGAAGGCAGTAAACGCGGGCGCGGAACAGAAAAGACTGCCGTTTTGGTATCCGTTTTGCTCAACGACTGGAGAAAGCCCCAATTCGCACGGATGAAAATACTCGAATCCGTCAACGGCGAAGCGGTCAAAACATTTGCCAGGGAACAGGTAAAACCGGGCTCCG
>JAIRSS010000114.1 GCA_031255315.1 Spirochaetaceae bacterium | reverse complement strand
ATACGCCGTCAACTTTCTGGTTCCAACCTATATTCAACCCGGGATATTGGCCGTATCAAGAACCCGCCTCCTGAGCAGCCAGCCTGAGACGCTCTTGACGCCCCAGGGTTCTTCGGGACCGTACCGGTAATTGGGATAGCGGTTTACCCTGCCGCGGTGTTTATAGGGCGCCATAACAACAGCCTCTCTTATAGAGAGAAACACATAAAAAGCCGCCGTCTTCCGGCATAGAGAAGCCGAAACGGATGTTTCCATTGAAAAGATACGTGAATATGCTGGATATGAAACCATCCCCGTCTGAGGACTTGACGATCTCAGAGAATTATAAATTTCGAGCGTACTGGGGTGTGCGATAACGCTAAATTCTTCTTTCCTCTGCATGAATATTATATTCTCATAGAAAGCGATGCTTGTCAAGGTAGTTGGGGGCAAAATTTACACAAATTCAGGTTTCATCCGTCACGGGGGCGGCTAGAAGCAGCCAGGGACGGAAAACCCCGGTTTTTGTGGAAGCAGCGGCGTGCTTTGCCGCGCAAATACCGGAAAAGACGGGTTTTCTTCCTCCCTCAGGCTCCTTTTATATCATATTTTGGCGGCGATCTAATAAGCATTGCCGGGTACTGCTGCGGTAGTCTTCCAGCATAACGCGAGCGGATGACCTACGCGCTTTGTTCCCGTTCCGGTGGAATACCAGCGGAACGGCTATTTGGTATTATGGTAAAGAAACCGCTTGATCTTCTGAGTGGCCGTCTTTTCAAACGGTTCGGTACGCACTTCTATGCGGCTTATCCGGGAAAACGAAGCAAGGCGCTTGTTTACCCCTCTTTTGAGTTCCTGTAGGGCGGAACCCAACGCGCCGCCCGCCAAACCCAGAGCGCCCCCCAGGGCGGCTGCCCCGGCATCTAGGGCGGACAGGGCCTTGGCCGCTTCGCTTAACACAATAATGGCTGCCAACTCTCCCTTTTCTCCGGTGCAGACTAACGCGTCTTCCACAATTTCCGACTTGTTCAGGAGGCTTTCTATTTCTTCTGGATAGATGTTCTCTCCGGACGGTCCCAGAATCATGGCTTTAAGGCGGCCCTTTATGTAGAGATACCCCTTCCGGTCAAATTCTCCCAAGTCGCCGGTTTTGAACCAGCCGTCGTCGGTAAAGGATGCCTGGGTGCGGTCCGCGTCCCGGTAGTAGCCGGATGTGAGGTTAGGGCCTTTGGCTTGAATTTCGCCGTTCACGATGCGCAGGGACACTCCCGTCAAGACCCGGCCCGCGGAGGCGGGCGGGAATTTGAACGGCGCCGTACCCGCAAGCAGGGGGGCCGCCTCGGTCATGCCATACCCCAGGGTGTAGGGGAACTGTATCTTCCGTAAAAAATATTCCACGTCTTCGGCCAGCGCCGCCCCGCCTATGCTGAAAAACCGGATGCATCCGCCGAACCAGCCCATGAGCTTTCGGCCCGCGATGGCGGCGGCCATTGGCCGGGTCAAAGGGAACCGGTACAACGGACTGGCTTTAAGAGCCGGCTCAATACGGCCGCGGTAGAGTTTTTCAATAATAAGGGGAACCGTAAGCATGGCGGTGGGACGGACGGCCTGGGCCGCCTCAAGCAGCGCCTCCAGCACAGGGGGGCCGTTCAAATAGGTGATAGAAGCTCCGCTCATTACCGCAATAAGCATACCCATCGTACATTCAAAGGCGTGGGCCAGGGGCAGCAGAGACAGAAAACGATCCCGCGGGTATATCTTAACGATGGAACGGGTGGCGGCGGCGGTATAGACCAGGTTGCGATGAGAAAGCATCACGCCCTTGCTTTGGCCGGTAGTACCCGATGTGTAGAGTATTGAAGCCAGACTGTCTTCCTCTACCGCCGGAAAGCGGTCGTCCGGCAGGGAAGCGGCGGCGGATTTGCGGGGATGTTCCGGTTCCAAAAATTGTTCAAACCGGTCGAAATTGATAACCGGGACCGTCCCCCATTCCCGGAACTTGCGGGCGGTCTTCCCGGAAAGGCAGACGGCGGATATTTCCGCGTGGGCGGCGATGTTCTCTATCTGTCCGGCTGAAAAGTCCGGCAGGACCGGGACTGATACAGCCCCGGCCAGAGCTATACCGAAATAGGCGGCGGCCCATTCAGGACGGTTTTCCGACAGGATCATCACCCGGTCTCCTGGGGCGATGTTCATTTCCCGCAGCCTCCGGGCAAAACGCCGGATATTGCCGCCGAATTCAGCATAGCTGACGCTGTTGTTGATACGCCCGTTCCCAAATACCCCAAAGGCGTGGCGGTTTTTATACTGCGCCGCCGCCGCCAGGGCCAACGCCGGAAGTGTTAAACGTTCAAATTGTATCATAGTGTTTCTCGTGTATTTGACCGGGAAATTGCGAAAAAGTTGCAGGAAACCGTATCCTCCGGGCGGGGGATAGGGAACGAATATTTCAGGGAAGGGCAAAAAACAACGGTACGAGAGGCGGTTGTTTTATGAGGGGCTGGGGAACGGGTTGTCTTGTATGGAAAGATGATCGGTGCTGATGAGCCAGGAGCGGGTTGTAAGCCGCGATAAAAAAACCTCGTCGTGGCTTACCAGGAGCAGGGCGCAGTCAGCTTCACTTAACAGGGACTCCAGGACTTGTATTGATTGCAAGTCAAGGTGGTTGGTGGGTTCGTCCATGATGATGAGGGCGGGGTTTTGCAAGACGCCGTAGGCCGTCAATAATTTACGCGCCTCGCCCGGGCTGGGAGCGCCTCTGCCGGACGCGGCGGATTGAAGAAGGCTTCGCGGGTCGGAGCCGAGTCTGGAGAAACGCGACAAGACCTCGCCCCGGGACTGTTCGTCAAGGGCCCCAAGCCGGGCAAACAAATCGGCGCTTTGCTCCACGCTCAGTTCCTGGGGCATGTAGAGCAGGCCCTGCTTCGGCAGGCGCTCCAGGAGATGCCGAATCAGCGTTGACTTTCCCGCGCCGTTCGGGCCCATGAGCGCGACGCGATCACGCGGGGCAAGCGTCAGATCCGGAAATCGCAGCCGGCGCTCCCCGCCCAGGGGAAGCTCTCCCGCCGGAAGAAAGAGAAGCCGGTCCGCCCTGGAAGCCTCGGCGTGAAGCGTGAGGCCCGTCGGGCGTTCGGCGCGAAACCGCGCTTCCTCCAGGGCTTCATCCGCCTTCTTCCGCCGGTTTTCCATGCGTTTATAGAGATCCGCGCCAATTTTGTCTTTGCCGGTAAGAACCGCCAGGCGTATCTTTCCCCGTGTGTCGTGGTCTTTTGGCGCGACGCGGCGTTGGGAGAGGCGCTTGCGGCTCCCCGCGACGGTCCGCAGCCGGTTCTCCGCTTCCGCGGCAAGGCGCTCGCGCTCGACGCGCAGATTCTTGCGCTCCCGCCGCTTGTTGAGTTGTTCCCGCTCATCCTCAATGAGTCCGGCTGAGGCATTGCCCGGACGAAGAACCGCCGCGCCGTCTTCCAGGAAGAGGCAGCGCGAGCAGAGCCGGTCAAGAAGGGCCCGATCATGGCTCACCAGCAGGCCGATTCCCTCATAGGCCGCAAGGGCCCCGGCCACCAATTCCCGGGACTCGCGGTCAAGATGGTTGGCCGGTTCGTCAAGCGCCAGCACGCGCGGCCTGGAAAAAAGCGCCGCGGCAACTTGTAACCGTTTGCGCTCCCCATGGCTCAGGCTGTCCCAGCGCTCAGGCCAATCCCATTCAATGCGGAGCGTGTTCATGAGGCGTCCGGCCTCATTCCCGCCGGAAAAGAAAAAGTCGTCGACAGCGGCCCGGAACCTTTCGTCTTCCCAGAGCCGGTCTGTGCGCTGAGGGCAGTAAAGCCGGCTTTCAGGTCCGCGTATCACCCCTGCGCCAGGCGTGAGCAGGCCCGCCGCGAGCAAGAGCAGCGTGGTTTTGCCCGCGCCGTTCCCGCCGGTAACGCCGGTCCAGGATTCGCCCAACTCAAAGCGCAGGTTCCGCACGACCGGAACCAGTGAGGCCGGATAGGAGTATTCAACCTGATTAAAGGAAAGAAGGTTCGCCATAGTGTTTCTTATAGGTTTAACGCCTTCGCGTCAAGCCGCGTTTCCAGCGCTTTTTTCACGATAAAGCCGTACAAAACCGCGTTTTTTACGGGGGCGGCGCTCCAAACTGAAGTTTTGGAACGGCCTTACTTGAAAAAATCTTCAGGGCTGACTAGAATGAAATAACCCTACCTAATGAGGAAAATGATGGCTGATAAACACATGGTTATGATTGATGGAAACACCGCGGCGGCTCAGATAGCCCACGCGCTGAGTGAAGTAATCGCAATTTATCCGATTACCCCGTCTAGTCCCATGGGCGAGACCTCCGACGAGTTGTCCGCCCGGGGCGAGAAGAACATTTGGGGGACGATTCCCCAGGTTGTCGAAATGCAGTCAGAAGCCGGAGCCGCGGGCGCGGTTCACGGGGCTTTGACCACCGGAGCGTTGAGCACGACCTTTACCGCGTCTCAAGGGCTTCTCCTAATGATTCCGAACATGTACAAGATTGCCGGGGAGCTTACTTCGACGGTGTTTCATATCGCCGCCCGCGCCTTGGCGACAAGCAGCCTGTCGATTTTCGGGGATCACCAGGACGTTATGGCCTGCCGGCAGACCGGCTGGGCTATGGCGGCTTCCAACAGCGTACAGGAGGTCATGGACTTGGCGGCTATCTGTCACGCCGCTACCCTCCGATCCCGCGTTCCCTTCCTCCATTTCTTTGACGGGTTCAGGACGAGCCACGAGCTGCAAAAAATCGAGGAGGTTTCCAAAGATGTGCTGAGGCGGATGGTTGATGATGAGCTCGTCCGCGCCCACCGGGCACGGGGTCTTTCTCCGGAGAATCCCTTTATCCGGGGGACCGCTCAAAACCCCGACACCTACTTCCAGGGGCGGGAAGGGGTCAACAAGTACTACGATAAGGTGCCGGCTATCGTACAGGCGGAAATGGACAAATTTGCCGCCCTCACGGGGCGGGCCTACCATCTCTTCGATTATTTCGGCGCTCCGGACGCCGAAAAGGTAATCATCATCATGGGTTCCGGGGCGGAGACATGCGAAGAAACGGTGGAGTATCTCCTGACCAAGGGGGAAAAGGTTGGGGTTCTGAAAGTACGGCTTTACCGGCCTTTTGACGCGAAAGCCTTTGTTAAAGCCCTGCCCGGCGCCGTCAAAGCCATTGCCGTCCTGGACCGGACCAAAGAGCCCGGCGCCGTGGGCGAGCCGTTGTACGAAGATGTCCGTACCGCTATCGGCGAAGTTCAGGCCGGCGGCGATTCCCATCTCGGCGGGTATCCTGTAGTGCTGGGCGGACGGTACGGCCTTGGGTCCAAAGAATTCACTCCCGCTATGGTTAAGGCGGTATTCGATAACCTTTCGGGCAAGAAGATTGCCAACTTCGCCGTCGGGGTAAAAGACGATGTGCAGGGAAAGAGTTTGGACTACGATGAACACTTCGTTCTTGCCGAAGAGGGCATGAATGAAGCCTTATTCTACGGTCTCGGTTCAGACGGTACGGTAGGGGCCAACAAGAATTCCATCAAGATCATCGGGGACGCGAAACCTGAACTGTCCGCTCAGGCGTACTTCTCGTACGACTCCAAGAAATCCGGGGGCTTTACCGTTTCCCATCTGCGGTTCGGCAGGGGCGCTATACGCCGGCCCTACCTTATCACCAAGGCGGACTTCCTGGCGTGTCATAAGTTCTCGTATATGGAGACGTTTGATCTTTTGGCCAACATCAAAGAGGGCGGGACCTTCCTCCTCAACAGCCCCTTCAGCGAGGAAGAAGTATGGAAGGAAATCCCGGTGGAAGCCCAGAAACGGATCATTGACAAGAAAGTAAAGTTTTTCGTGATAGACGCGGCGGATATTGCCCGGAGGTCCGGCATGGGCAACCGCATCAACACGGTCATGCAGGCCGCCTACTTCAAGATTTCCGGGGTGCTGCCTCAAGACGAAGCGGTCAAGTACATGAAGAAGTTCATCGAGAAGTCCTACGGTAAGAAGGGCGCTGACGTGGTGCAGAAGAATTACGCCACCGTAGACGCTTCGCTGGAAGCGGTCAAAGAGGTGAAGTACCCCGCTTCACCTGAGGGCAATCTCCACATGAAACAGCCCTTTGCCACCGCTGGGGACGCGTGGATCCGGGAAGTGCTGGGGGCGGTATCCGTCCAGGAAGGGGACAAACTGCCGGTGAGCAAGATTCCCGAAGACGGGACCTTCCCTTCGGCCACTACCCAGTACGAAAAACGGTCGGTTGCCGAACGGGTTCCTACCTGGGATCCCTCCCTGTGCATCCAGTGCGGCCAGTGTACCATCGTATGTTCCCACGCCTGTATCCGGTTCAAGAACCTCAACGAGGCGGAAGCCGCCAAAGCTCCCGCCGGCTTGAAAACCGCGGAGATTAAGCCGAAAGCGGTTCCCGGAAAGAAGGCGGCTCTGGTCATTTCCGCCGAGGACTGTATGGAATGCGGCGTTTGTATCAACATCTGTCCCGGTAAAGCTAAGGACAACCCCGGAAAGAAGGCCCTGTCCTGGAAGTCCTACGCGGATGATCCGGCTTACCACGCCGAACAGGTCGACGCCTGGAATTACTTCCAAAGCCTGCCTGAAACTCCTGATGGGGAACTCAACTTGAGTACGCCCAAGGGCCTCGCCTATAAGCGCCCGCTGTTCGAGTTCTCCGGCGCTTGCGGCGGCTGCGGTGAAACTCCGTATGTAAAGCTGCTCTCCCAGCTTTTTGGCGACCGGGCCGTTATAGCCAACGCCACAGGCTGTTCCTCCATTTACGGCGGGAACCTTCCCACCACCCCCTATTGCCGGCGTGCTGACGGACGGGGGCCGGTCTGGTCTAACAGCCTCTTTGAAGACGCGGCGGAATTCGGTTTGGGTATGCGTCTTACCAGCGACAAACTGGCTGAACACGCCCGTGAACTGGCTCTCCAGGCTAAGGACGAAGGCATCCAGTCCGCACTCATCGACAAGATACTGGCCAATCCCCAGGCCGACAACGCGGCCATTGAGGAACAGCGGAAACTGGTGGACGAGCTCAAAGCCGCGCTCAAAAACGATTCTAAGCCCACAGCGCAGATGCTCCTGTCCTTGGCGGATCACTTTATTAAGCGGTCCGTGTGGATCCTGGGCGGAGACGGCTGGGGCTACGACATCGGGTACGGCGGGCTGGATCACGTTATCGCATCGGGCCGGAATGTGAACCTCTTGGTATTGGACACGGAAGTTTACTCCAATACGGGCGGTCAGATGTCCAAAGCCACCCCCATTGGGGCGATTGCCAAATTTGCCGCAGCGGGCAAGGACATCTCGAAGAAGGACCTGGGCGCGATGGCTGTCAGTTACGGCTATGTTTACACCGCCAAAATTTCTATGGGCGCCAACATGGCTCAGACCATTAAGGCCTTCCGGGAAGCGGAAAGTTACGACGGGCCTTCGATCATCATAGCCTATTCCCATTGTATTAACCACGGCATTGATATGTCGAAGGGTCTTGAACAGCAGAAGGCGGTGGTTACCTGTGGATTGTGGCCGTTGTACCGTTACGATCCCCGTCTCAAAGATCAGGGCAAGAACCCCTTCCAGCTTGACTCAAAAGAGGCGACTACCAGCGTTGAAGATTTTATGTACAAAGAAGTGCGCTTCAAAAGCCTCAAGGCCGCGAGCCCTGACCGGGCGGACGCTCTTTTGGCCAAAGCGAAAACCCAGGCTGAACGGCTCCACAGGGAGTACAAGTACCTTGCGGACAGGCCGTTCTAAGGAGTCCGGGGAGATTTGCAGATTGGTGCGCGGGATGCCGTTGACATTCCCGTGATGCAAAATCCCGGTTAACGCGTTCATGGGGAGTTTACGGGGCCTTACCCCGTAAACTCCCCATGTATTGTTCCGTGTAAATTTTCCATGCTGTGAATTGGTGTATGGAGTATGTCAAAACGGCGGATGGAGTAAAAGATTTCACTATAAGAAGCCGGCAAATGCAAAATTAGTGCGCGGAAATTTGCAAGAGGGGCGGTTCTATCGTATGCTTTTATGTGATATGCGGGGCTGTTCCAAAACCGTGCGCGTTAGCGCACAGTCAATGAGTTTTGGAACAGGCTCAGGCGTTTTGAGACTATTCCAAACCCGGCCGGCGTTGGAATAAAATTGTGTATTTTTGAGGAAGGTATGGCGGAAGATATTTTAAATCGGGTATTTTCATTTATTTCCGGGGATAATGAGGCGGATCCGAAAAAGAAGGAGTTCCTTAGGCAGATACTGAGGGATATTAACGAGAACAAGTATACGAGGTTTTATAAATCCCGCGCCGAGGAAATTGAGCCGGCTTTTGCGCATACGGTGTACGAAATCTACAAGGTCATTTATCCGGCGTCGCTTTTTATCCGGGACATCAATAAAGCGTCTCGCATACGTCAGCTTGCACTGGAAGTTTTCATGGACAAGCCGACTCTTACGGTAATTCGGAGGCTCAATCACGCGCAGGTTGAGGAGCGGCTCAAGACGACGCCCCCGAAAGAGCTCATTCCCCAACTCACCCAGGAACTGTCAATGGTATCCGCCGCTTTTGATGAAGCCCGTACACACGCGGTGAACGTTACCAATAACCAGATCAGCGCCTTTAGTCAGTTCGTCACCTATCCGTTCTTTACGGTGCTGCAACAATTCGACATCAATTTTCCTGAAAAGTTTGAGGGGTATCAGCCGAAATTCGCGCCAATCAAGGCAAAAGATATTATCAAGTATCTTGAAAAATTATATGCCATACTGCCCCTCCTCAATCCCGATGAAAATTGGAAGACTGTTCTGGGAATAATGCGGCTGAGTAATGGGGGTACTGATGTGCTTCCCCTCGAACAGTGGAACGCGGTAACCAGGCTGGTACGGGATATACGGGATTCAAATATATTGGAACGGATCATCCAATATACTATCCGGGATCCGCTCTGGCAGGGAAAGCTGAAAATTCCCAACGAATACCTTGCTGAAACGTGGCTTGGGAACAAGCAAACCGAAATCCAGCATATCATTAGCGATCTTACGACGAAAGAATGGAAAGTTCTGGTCCGCAGCCTGGCTAAAAATATTTTTGGTTCCGCCGATGTGGTCCGGCTGCAATGCTATACCGAGCAGGAAAGCGAGAACCTGATCCGCAGAGGCTTGGATGGCTATGACTTCGCCGGGGGGATCAATTATTTGATGGCCTTTATTGGAGATTTTGTAGACCGGGAATTCCAAGACCTTTGCGATATCCTCCTTATTAGGGGACAATGGACCACATCCGCTTCGTCCCGGGAGATGTCCGAGGCTGTTCATGGGATCAAAGAGACATCCGGTAAACTCATCGAATTAGATGAAGCGCTGGGCGAGAAGGGCAAAGACGGCTCCCGGATCAGGACGGCCCTGGTCCGGGTGGACCACGATCGGAGCCAGGCGCGGTATATCAACGCCATTGTCGGCGGCGTCAATGATGAAGCCCAGGAATATCTTACCGCCGCCGCCAAATACTTCACCGTTATAGAAAATTCCATGAAGCATATTGTCGAAGATTTTGAAAAAAATCTCCACGAACTCATTATGAACTGGAAAGAATTGACCGCGGTTTCTAAAAGTCCTCTGGGGCAGCGGCTTAACGACGCGTATCAAAAAATCAGTTCCATTGTTCAGCTTTTGAACTGTTTCAGCCAGAAGCCGGAGGAAGAATAAGCTATGTATTTAGTCAAATGGAACGCCATACGCCGCATCGGTTTTGTTTCAACCCGTTTTAAGGGGACCGACGGGGTTTCTCTGGAAACCGCCAAATGGCGGCAGGTCTTGGAGAAGATAGGGTATGAGTGTTACTTCTTTTCCGGGCTTTCCGATTGGGATCCTGAAAGATCTATGGTAAATGAAGAAGCGTTCTTTGGGCATCCTTTGGTGATGGAACTTCAGGAGCGTTGTTTCGGGACTACGATACGGGGGACGGATCTTACCGGGGAGATTCAGGCGGTCCGGTACCGCTTGAAACGGGCTTTATACGGTTTTGTAGAAAATTTCAGGATAGACCTCCTGATTACAGAAAACGCCCTGACTATCCCCATGCATATTCCCCTGGGGCTTGCCCTGACGGAACTCATTGCCGAGACCGGCATTCCTACCATTGCCCATCATCATGATTTTGCCTGGGAACGCCAGCGTTTTACCGTGAACTGCGTGGAAGACTACCTTTCCATGTCCTTTCCCCCCAGACTGCATACTATAAATCATGTGGTGATTAACTCCGAAGGCCGGCGGCAGCTTTCACACCGTTGCGGAATCGCTTCGACCGTTATTCCCAACGTATTTGACTTTGATACTGAACCGCCGGTCCTGGATGATTACGGCCGGGATATGCGCCGGGACCTGGGGATAGCGGACAACGAAACGTTGCTCCTCCAGCCGACGCGGGTGATCGCCCGGAAGGGTATAGAGCACGCCATAGAACTTGCCGGGCGGTTCAAGGATAGAAAAGCCGCACTCCTCATCAGCCACCAGGACCGGGACGAGGGATCAGACTATTTTCATCGGACGATGGATTACGCCGCGCTTTTGGGGGTAAACGTCATAGTCCGGTCAGACATAATAGGCGCTGAACGCGGCGTTACTGAAACAGGAGAAAAGAAATACAGTCTTTGGGATTGCTATCTTAACGCCGATTTTGTTACGTATCCTTCAACCTACGAAGGCTTTGGAAACGCATTTCTCGAAGCGCTGTGGTTCAAAAAACCTATGCTGGTAAACCGGTATTCCATATTTCAACAGGATATAGAGCCTCTGGACTTTGATGTGGTGATGATGGAAAACTATGTTACCCCGGAAACCATTACTACCGTCCGGGCCTTGCTCGACAATCCCACTATGGTAGAGGCCATCACCGCCCGCAATTATGAGTTGGGCCGCCGGTTTTTTTCATTCACGCTTCTGGAACAGCGGCTCCGTCAGGTATTGATGAATTTCGGGCAGCTATAAGGGCCTGTTGAGTCGAGAGTCAAAGGATTTTCGCCGCTTCCCAGAATCCGTCCATGAGGGGAAGGTTTTCTTGCTTCATCTCCTGGCCGGCTTTTTTCATTTCCTTCTCCATGTAAGTAAAGCGTTTTATAAATTTAGTGTTCGCCCTCTGAAGCGCCGCCGACGGCTCTACCGTGAGGCGGCGGCAAAGATTTACCACCGAAAAGAGAAGATCCCCCAGCTCTTCCTCCACCGCGTCACCCGCGGCGTCCGTCCGGGCGCTGTCCGCGAAAGCAGCCGCTTCCTCAACTTCCCCTAGTTCCTCCTCCAGCTTGCCGAAGACGCCCTGTATATCAGGCCAGTCGAACCCGGACTTTGCGGCCTTCTTCTGGAGTTTCCAGGCCCGGTCCATGGGGGGCAGCGACCGGGATACCTCGTCCAGGACGGAATCTTTCGGCTCACGGCCCTCCTGCTCCACTTTGATCCGGGTCCAATTATCCAGAACCTCGGCACTGTCCCGGACCTTCAAGTCCCCAAATACATGGGGGTGACGGCGTATGAGTTTCTCCGTGATTCCTGTCAAGACTTCGGATACGGTAAAGCATCCATCCTGTTCGTGCATATAGGAGAGCATGGTTACCAAAAGGAAAAGGTCTCCCAATTCTTCCCGTATATGGGCCGGGTCTTTTTCATTAATAGCTTCTACACATTCGTAAGTTTCCTCGATCAATCCACCCCGGAGGGTTGCGGGGCTCTGTTCCCGATCCCACGGGCAGCCGTCCGGGGAACGGAGCCGGACGATGGTATCATAAAGGCCCTGGAAGGCCGCGTGGTTAGTCACCATACCTCTTTTTTTATCATGGATAGTATTCTTTTGGATAGCGGACGAAAAAAGTTGGCCCGGAGAAAAAAACATGCTGCATTGGCGGAAGCGGCAGTAAACTCCTGGACGGCAAGCATTCGGCGCCTGATGCATTTAACTCAGAACAAGCCGCTTAACCGCGTCTACCTGACGGGGTTAAGCCTAATTGCTGGTGAGGTAATCGGGCGCTTGACTTTTTTGAGCAGTTACAATATAAAGTAAGGAAATTATAGGAGGGGCTATTAGCTCAGTTGGTTAGAGCAGGAGACTCATAATCTCTTGGTCCGAGGTTCAAGTCCTCGATAGCCCAAATGTAATTCTTTGCAGAACAAGGAATTAGCACGAGATTCCTTTTTGGCGTTTTTCAAGATTCGTAGCATCGGTACGTTATCGGTACTTTATTGGAATTGATAAAACCACCGGCTATGCCGGTGAGACTTGAAAAGGCTATGCCGTGTCCTGCGTGATCCGTGCTACAAAAAAAGATGTACACCCCCAAAAATACAGAACAGGTATAACCAAGGGGAGTACAAATGAAAGAATGGCAGGATCATAATACAGCAAATGAAGAAAATGTAAATATGCAAAGATAAAGATAAGAATAACCTAATATAGTAAAATAGGGTAGGGGAGAACCGAATTTACCAGCAGTTTTACATTTAGGCCAAGTTCCGATACTGAAGCATGGGTGTGGGATTACTCAAGGCGCATTTGGAAACATTTGACGCCATCGGAAACGGTATAACCGACAAGCGGCGGGACGGGTACGACAAGCAGTACGAGTATGCTGACGCCATCAAAGGGGCCTACGGGATATTTTTCTTTCAGCACCCCTCAATGCTGGACTACCAGGAACGGCTTCGGAAAAAGAAACAACGGAGCAACGTCCAAACCATCCTGAAAGCAGACAATATCCCCAGCAATAACCAGATCACCGGGTTGTTGGACGGGATAGAACCGGGAGCCTTCGGGGGGGTCTTTGAGGCTGGGCTTGAAACGGCGCAACGGTATAAGGGGCTGGATCGATACCTGGTACTGAACAATACCTACCGGCTGGTAACTCTTGACGGGGTCTGGTTTTATCAATCGAAGAACATCCAGTGCCCGCATTGTCTGCACCAGGAGTTATCGGACGGACAGACGCTGTATTACCATGACATGGTGGCGGCGGCGCTGGTGAAACCGGGTTGTGAGACGGTATTGCCGTTAGCACCGGAGTTTATCCGGAACGAGGACGGGGAGGGGAAGCAGGATTGCGAACGGAATGCGGCGAAACGGTGGGTGGAAGGCCATGCGGAAGAGCATGCATGGCTTAATCCGGTGTATTTGGGGGATGATTTATATGCGAATTACCCTGTCTGTGCGTTGATAGCGGAGAAAGGCCAGCATTTTATCTTTACCTGTAAGCCGGACAGTCATAGGTGGTTGTATGGTTCGCTGGATGAGGGGTGTATGGAGGGGAAAACGGTCAGGAAGTGGACGGGACGGGAGCATTTTGAGTACCGGTACC